>JBEHXY010000402.1:0-3924 GCA_048498455.1 Planctomycetota bacterium
GGCGAAGATTTCGATGCAGGTGGATCCGGCGTGTTATGACCTGCTGCCGTATGGGGCGACGACGCTGGTGTCGGCGGATTTCCGGCAGTCAAAGCTGCGGGATGCGATTGAGGAGGTGCTGGTGCCGCTGGGGCTGCAGCAGGCGGTGTCGGGGGCGACGGTGATTGTGCGGCCGTCGGGGCCGCTGGCGCGGATCGGGCGGCGGGCATACTGGGACGAGTTGAAGCTGTTGCAGGATTTGCGGAACACGGAACTGAAGGCGGGGGCGGACGGGGGGTTCGATTTCAAGACGGCGGTGCGGGCGGCGCTGGATCGTCCGGATTTGGTGGTGTCGATCGCGGACGAGGGGGTATCGGGGGCGACCCGGGACAAGGCGCTGGACCAGATCAAGAAGCAGTTGCCGCTGTCGGCGTTTCGGGCGCTGGAAATGTATGGGCAGTTGACGGGGCAGATCTGGTTTGTGGAGGCGGGCCCTGGGGCGGCGGCGATGCCGGGGGCGAGCGCGGGGACGGTGCGGGTGATGTCGATGAAGGCGTGGATGCAGCGGCAGATGGAGCGTCCGATCCAGGTGGATTTCACGAACGCGCCGTTGAACCAGGTGGTGGCGGAGCTGACGCATTTGTCGGGGATTCGGTTTGTGCCGGAGCCGGGGCTTTATCAGATGGTGCCGGTGGTGAGTTTGAAATCGAACAACGGATCGGTGATCCAGACGCTGGAGGCGCTGGCGGGCGGGACGCGGATTGCGTTTGACGTGCGGGACGATTCGATTCTGCTGCACATGGCGGGGAACGAGCCGCTGCCGGCGCCGCGGTCGGATGCGATCGTGGGGCGGATCAGCGTGCCGGTGGGGACGGGGGCGGATCGGACGACGATGGATGTGTTTATCCGGGAGTCGGATCTGCCGCGGGAATTGAACGAGCTGCGGAAGAAGCGGACGCAGGAAGCGATCGATGCGTTGGCGCGGGCGTGGGAGGGAAGTCCCGCGGAGGCGCCGGCGGTTCCGGCGACAGCGCCGGCGGCGACGCAGCCGGCGCCGGCCGCTGCGACACAACCTTCCACGCAGCCGGCGCGGGCGGCGGGGTGAGAGCGATGGCAGAGTTGACGGAGCGATTTGCGGAAGCGTATGTGTCGCCGGTGGAGTTGGGGATGACGCTGGCGGAGTTTGCGGCGTTCCGGGGGAAACATCCGCAGGCGGTGCGCGATACCTATCGGCGGATGATGCGGATGGGGGAAGGCGTGGCGCTGCCGGCGGTGACGCGGCGGACGGACGATGCGTTCGACGGGACGATCAAGTTTTGTTTGCCGGCGGGGATGAGCACGGACGGGGCGCCGAAGAAGCTGGAGTCGGAATCGGTGGTGATTCCGATGACGAGTTTTGGGGGCAAGCAGTGGTGGACGCTGTGCGTTTCGTCGCAGGTGGGGTGCCGGATGGGGTGCACGTTTTGTGAGACGGGGCGGATGGGGTTGCTGAAAAACCTGACGGCCGGAGAGATCGTGCGGCAGCGGCTGGTGGCGCGGGACCTGCGGATGGGGGCGATGGCGGCGGAGGGCACGGAGGAGCCGGCAGGTGTGCCGGGAGTGGGCGGGCAGAAGTATTTTGCGGATGGGATTCAGAACATCGTGTTCATGGGGATGGGGGAGCCGCTGGACAATTTTGAGAACGTGGTGCAGGCGATCCGCGTGCTGAGCGAGCCGGCGGGGTGCAATTTTCCGCTGACGCAGATCACGGTGTCGACGGTGGGGCGGATCGACGGGATACGGAAGCTGGCGGCGATGGCGCGGGCGGAGCCGGCGTGGCGGAATTTGCGGCTGGCGATCAGCTTGAATGCAGCGAGCGACGGGTTGCGGGACGGGCTGATGCCGATCAACAAGGGGATGCCGCTGGGGGATTTGCGGGCGGTGCTGGCGGAGTATCCGTTGCCGGCGAAGGGGCGGTTTTTAATCGAGTATGTGCTGATCAAGGGGGTGAACGATTCGGTGGCGGATGCGGGGGCGGTGGCGGACTTTTGCGCGGGGCTGCCGTGCGTGGTGAATGTCATTCCTTACAACCCGCAGCGGTTTGCGGATTTTGAGACGCCGACGGAGGAGGCGGTGGTGGCGTTCATGGGGGCGCTGAAGGGGCGGGGGATTTTTGTGAAGCGGCGGGTGACGCATGGGCGGGAGTTGATGGGGGCGTGCGGGCAGTTGGGGAATCCGGAGGTGCGGCGGGGGCGGGGGTGATTGGTAATTGGTAATTGGTAATTGGAATTCGCTGGCGCGGGGGTGGGGGTGCCGGTTGTGCGCGATGAGCCTTTAGTCTTCGAGGTCGTTGCGGGGGGATTCGATTTTGAAGGTGAAGGTGTTGTGGGCGTCGTTGGAGGCGGTGATTTTGTAGGTGGTGTCGACGAAGGAGAGGCGCTGGCTGGCGTCTTTTCCGGCGAGCTGGCGGGTGGCGGCGGCGAGCCATTCGTCGGGGTTGCGGCAGGCGGGGGCGAAGGTGTGGACGAAGAGGGCGGCGAGCTTGGCGTTTTCGGTGAGGCGGTCGCGCGGGGCGTCGGGAGAGAGCGAAAGGGTGAGGGTGGCGGCGAAGACGCGATCGTGGGCGGCATCGTGGACGAAGCGGAAGGTGGAGGCGCCCTCGGCGCGGGTGGCGGTGGATTTGCGGTAGGGGTCTGCGGGGGATTCGCGAAGGGAGTTGCGGTCGAAGCAGAGATTGGCGAAGCCCTGGGCGGTGTCGTAGGTGATGCCGAGGGCCCAGCGGGTTTCGGCGAGGGGCTTGGGGGCGGTTTCGGTGGCGGCGGGTTGCTGGTCGGAGGGGTTGGCATCGGTGCTTTGCGCGGCGAGCTGAAGCAGCTGGGACTTGAGGGTGTCGATCTGGGACTGGAGATCGGCGTTGGCGGATTCGAGGGAACGCTGGTGCTCGAGCAGGCCGGGATCGGATTTGATGACGGGCACGGTCGCGGCGGCGGACTGGCGGAGGCGGGCGAGCTGCGCGGAGAGGGCGGTGTTGGCAGCGACGGCGGCGGCGAGGTTGCGGTTGGCGGTGTCGAGGGAGGATTGCAGGGCGGCAGGATCGGAGGCGGGGGCGGCGGCGATGGCGGATTGAAGTTCGGTGAGACGCTGGCCGGTGGCGGTGAGGCGCTGCTGGGTGTCGGCAAGGTTCTGGCGGGCAGCGGCAAGGTTCTGGCGGGTGTCGGTAAGGGCGGCTTCGGTGGCATGGTGATCGGTGTCGGCGAGCTGGCGCACGTGGGCGAGGGTGGTGCTGAGGCGGGAGGCTTCCAACGCGGTTTCCCGGCGGGCGTTGGATTCGTACGAATAGAGGGCGGTGGTGGCGAGGGCGATGGTGGCGCAACCGGCGGCGGCGGCGAGGCAGGCGATGCGGCTGATGGCGGGCAGCCGGCGCCGCGGCGTGGTGGCGCAGGGACAGAGGTAGAGGGTGGGCGAATCGAGGTAGATAGACACCTTTCGGGGCATGGGGCCTCGGGTCGTGGAGAACTGCACCGGGCAGCGCGGCGGTCGGACCGCGCTGGTTATCGGGAGCATCGGCTGGATTTGGGGGGAGCTTGACGGACAATTGGGGCTTTTTTCGGACGAGAGGGGCGGCGGGGCCATGAATGTCCTTGCGAGCGGTGCAGACGCTTTGCCTTGGGTGGGGGGAGTTGCGATAATTATCGGTCTTGCAGTTGAATGATGAGGGTTTTTCATGCTTCCGATTGCCGCATCGTGTTCTCCTTCTGCGCCGGGCGCGGTTTCTGCGGGGGCGGCTCCCCGGGCGGGGACGGCCATGTTCGCGTATGAGCCGACCGTGCAACTGGGGCACGATGAGACAACGTACCGGCTGCTGTCGAAGGACTTCGTTTCGACGGTGGAGGTGGGCGGGAAGGAATATCTGCAGGTGGCGGCGGAGGGGCTGCGGCTGCTGGCGCGGACGGCGTTCAACGACAT
>JBEHXY010000403.1:0-3923 GCA_048498455.1 Planctomycetota bacterium
TGAGCGTCCACGCCCTCGGACCTTTCTTTCGCCGGTCTCCCCCTTGGGGGAGCGTTCGCGGGTCTAGCCTTCGTCACGCAAAATGGAACGAGAATCTCTGCTCGCCGCGGATTTGCGATTCCCAAGCGGGAAGTCATCGCAGGCTGGAGGCGATGCATCTCTTGAACTGGTCGGGCCGCGAAAGGATTACCCATGTTTAAACATGCATGCGTCTCCCCATCGATAAAGAGTGCATGGCTCCTGCTCGCGCCCTTCGTGCTGCTGTCTGGGTGCGCCCATGACGCCCGGCCCGCCACGACATCGGCCGCTGCGTCCGCCGCCGCACCCGTGGCCGCCCTTCCGCCGACGGAGGCTGGATACGTCAGCCTTTTCAACGGCCATGACCTCACCGGCTGGGGGTATCCGAACGGGCCCGCCTTCGATGGTCTCACCGAAGTGCCCGGTGATGACAAGCGATTCAACGTGGTCGCCGGATCGCTCACCGCACACGCGCGCACGCCGCAGCAGCGGACCCTTCAACTGCAAACCACCGCCAACTTCACCGGCGATTTCATTCTCAAGCTCGAGTTTCGCGCCAGCGTCCGCGCCGACAGCGGAATCTTTGTCCGCGGACACCAATTGCAATGCCGCGACTACCTCACGGTGGGACCCTACACCAAGCTCACCCAATACAAGCCTCAGGACTGGAACCAGATCGAAATCCTCGTGAAAGGTTCCACGGCACTGTGTACCTGCAACGGCGAAGTCCTCGAGGCCGCCATGCCGGTGCCCCCCACCGGTGGCATTGGTCTGGAATCCGACGCCGGCACGATGGAGTACCGCAACATCCGCCTGAAATCCCTGCCATAGGTCGCCCTGACGGACACGCGGTTTTCCTCTGCGCCGCGTGCCCCCAGCCGCCTGAACCCCTCGCCCTATTTCCCAGCGGATGGCGCTGCCGGCGGCGTCGCGGCCGGAAGCGCCGGTGCCGTCCACGCCGGAATCGCTTTGCCCTGGTCGTTGAGGTCGGCCACCAGCGGCTGGAGGCCCATGCCTTTGATGGCGGCGATGAACGCTTCGGCGTTGACGATCGCGCCCGGCGTGCTGGTGTGCAGGAAGTCGGCGGGGTGGAATTCCTTGACCTTTTCCTCGCCGAGCTTGTCGAGGATGTCATCGACGGCGTCGGTGTGGTCGATCAGCGGCACCTTCTCGGCGGCGGCCACTTCGCGGGTCCAGCGGTTCACCGTGCTCAGCGTGCGGTCGATCTTGCCGTCCTTCCATTTGCTGTAGGGCGTGGTGGTCATGAGGATCGGCGTGGCTCCCTTGTCGCGCACGTCTTTGACGAACTTGCGGGTGTACCAGCCGAAGGTGTGGACGGTTTCGGTTTTGCCGTCGGCGCGGGTGATGTCCTGCGTTTCATCGCCGAGGCCGGGGAGGTCGGCGCGGGCCTTGGGATCGTGGATGTCTCCGCCGTCGTTGTGGCCGAACTGGATCATGACGATGTCGCCGGGCTTGAGGCTGGTCAGGAGCTGGTCCCACAAGCCTTCATAGACGAAGGTGCGGAAGGAGCGGCCGCCGCGGGCGCGGTTCACGACGTTGATCTTGCTGGTGTCGAAATAATCAATCAGGGGGGCGGCCCAACCGCGGTGGGCGGTGTCGGGGCCTTTGTCGGCGGTGGAATCGCCGGCGATCACCAGCGTCGGCAGCGCGGGGTCGACTTTGGAGAAATCGCCGGGGGTGTAGGGCTGGGCATCGCGCGGCCAGGTGGGGAGCGGGGCCCGGGCCGCCGGGTTACGCAGCGCCCGCGCGCCGGGCTGCGTCCCGGGCGCCGGCATCGTCTGTGCAAAGGCCATCCCTGCCGCCGCCATCGCCACCGCAACTGCCATCACGCCGAGCTTCATGCGTATCCTCCAAGCAAGCTACCAAAGCCAACGCCCTGCGCTGCCCGCGATTGCAGTGGCTCCGGGATGAAACTTGCCGGGCCAACCGGTCAATCGCGTGCAACCCCCCTATGCCGCCGCCTCCTGCAATTTTTTTTGAACCGCGGGGGCACGGGCGGCTCGGCAGGGAGGGGGCGGAGGTCCGGAGGCAAGGAGCGGCGCGATGAAAGGCTGTTCACAGGCGATCGCCGGCCCAGAACGCGGACCCGCTGCACGTTCTCTGGGCCCCTTGGCAGGCCCTCTGCCTACAGCCGATGCAATCGCTACGACCGCCCTTTTTACAGGAACCCGAACGTCCGGAAAAAGCGGCGTAAACCCCTTTCTGACCGATAGTAGTACGGTTGAGGATGGTTCTTTAAGGGTCCGCGCACTGTTGGCCCGATACTCCGAGAGCCTGTTGAAACTGCAAGTGCGTTACTGCGGTATCGAGCTGGTTTAAGGAGAAACCCATGAACGAAACGAATCTGGAAACCACCGTCATCTCCCGGCGAACGCTGGTCAAGGGTGAAGTGCACTTCACCGGCCCGGCGATCATCGGCGGACGGGTGGAAGGCAATGTCGTTGCCCCCGAATCGCTGCAGCTGACGGCCGAAGGTAGCATCGAAGGCGACCTGCAGGGCACCGTGGTGGACATCCAGGGCAAGGTCAAGGGCAACATCGTGGCCACGCAGGCCTGCTGGCTGCGCCCGACCGCGCGGGTGGCCGCCGAGCTTCGCGCCACGACCCTGGCGATCGAAGAAGGCGCCTGCTTTGTCGGCCCCGTGTGCGTGGGTGGCACCCGTGCGACCATCGAAGACGCCATCGACGCCGATGGTGACGAAGAAGTCCGCACCGCCGGCAACTTCCACCGGATGGAAGCGCTGGGCGAAGGCGACGCCGGCGAAACCAAGGTCCCGGCCTTCACCAACGGGCAGCGCGTGGCCGTCGCCAACCACTGATTCCGCCCCGCGGTAACGATTCCTTCACGCACCGGCGCGAAGAACCCGGGACTCCTTCAGGGACCGGGTTCTTCGCTTCCGGGTGGCCCAATCAACGAGAGGCGCGATGTTGCGGCCGCTGATCAATCTGACCCTGGCGCCCAGCCGGGTGGTGAATCCCACGACCGTGGTGGTCGACGCGCGCACCGGGGGAAGCCACGCCGCGGCCGTGGCGCACCTGCTGGCGGCGGGCCGTGAATCGGCAGGCAACGGAGCGGCGACGGCGTCGAAAAACGCGATCCGGCCGGAGCGCTGCTGCGTGTTCTGCGGCCACGCGCTCTATGTCCCGCAGAAGGCCACGATGGTGCGCTGCCCGGTGTGCAGCCGCGAACTCTCGGTGGTCGACGTGATGCTTTCCGGAGATGTGCAGAAGGCCGAGGAAATTGTGACGGCGGGGAAAATCGTGGTGTCGATCGGGGCGCGGGTGGCGGCGGACCTGGTGGGATGCGTGGTGGAAGTATCGGGCAAGGTGCTGGGGGATATTTTGGCATCGCAGGTGTGCCGGGTGCGGTGCACGGCGAAGGTGAGCGGGCGGATTTTGTGCCGGCAACTGGTGCTGGAGCCGGGGGCGGAGGTGACGGGGCTGGTGGAGACGGTGAAGGGGTGAGGCCAGAGGGCTCGTCGACAGAGCAATGGGTTTACCCCGTGGGATTTTCGATCCAGCGGGCGTAACAGCGTGCGCACAAATAGAACTGGGTGCGGCGGTGGACAGTGTCGAGGAGTTCCTGCTCGGAGTATTGCTCCGCCTCGGCGATGAGCCGCCGCATCTCCGCCTGGTGGTCCTTCGACAGGTCTTCTTCCGTGATGATCGGCGGCGAGGGATCGGCGTAGGCGTGTACGTGGATGACGTAAAACGGGGTGCGGCCGGGGGTGAGCTCGGCGGCGCAGCGGCGGCAAATGACAGGTTCGTCCATGGGGGCGGCTCCGGGTGGGCGTCAGCGGCTGGTGCGGGTGTGGAGGATGGCTCCGCAATTGGCGAAGTGGCGGGCCTGCTCCTCCGTGTAGCGGGCATCGCGCAAATCGACCA
>JBEHXY010000404.1:0-3894 GCA_048498455.1 Planctomycetota bacterium
TTCCTTCGCATCGCCGCCACGCTCAACCTCCTCGGCATCGCCGGCATTCTTCTCTTCCTGCTCGCCTACAACATCTTCTTGTTCCAACCCATCGCTCAAGAAGTCCGCCCCACCATGAGTTACAAAGGGCTGGCAACCCTTCTCCTTCTCCTCATGACCGCTCTGCCCATCACGCTCAACATCTACGTCCTGTGGGCCTCCTCGCGCATGTCGCAGCTGAAAAGCTACCCCCACGCCCTGGCGGCGTGCGCGCTCATCTGTCTCACCTTCCCGGCCCACCTGCTGGCCCTCCCCTTCGCCATCTGGTCCCTGGTGCTGCTGCAACGTCCCGACATCCGCGCCGCGTTTCGGCGTGACCCCGCGCCACCCGCCCTCCCAGCCGCTCGTCGAATGCTTCAACCTGTCCTTGCCTGGCTGATCATCCTCGCCATCCACATCGCCGCCGCCTATGGCGTGGCAGCAATCCTTCATCTTCATGCGGCACTCATTCTCTTCCCTTCCCTCCTCACCCACATCGCCCTCCGCACCCCGCTGCGTCGTCCTTCACTTCCAATCTCCCCGCCCGGCCTCCAAGCCTCCCGCCAACAACTCCAGCCGCTCCTCCTCCAACTCGCCACCCAATCCGCCCTGCTGGTGGCCTTCTTCCTCTTTTTCCTCTATGTCGTCCCCGCCTACCGTGAAGTCTTCAAGGACCACAAAATGTCTTTGCCAGCCCTTACCGAACTCGTCCTCAACACCTCCGAGTTCCTCCAGAACACCGCGCTTCTCCTCCTGCCTTGCGTGCTCCTTCTCAACGCCCTGCTGGTCTTCGCCTGTCAATATTTGGGCGGTTCACCCCTGCGTCGCATCTGGTTGACCGCCCTCTGCCTGTGCCTCGGAACCCTCATCGCCCTTGCCACCCTGTCGCTTCTTCTCCCAACGGTGAAATACACCCAAAGCATTGGATCCCAGTTGGAAACCCTCCAGTCGCCGGCAACCGATTACACCACCAACACCGTCTTCCCCTTCGCCCCCCCCGCCTCCAGCTTCCGATGCGCCTCCGCCGCCTCCTCCAATTTCATCACGCGCTCCACCAGCGGCACAATCGCCCGCCGCTCCAGCATCACCCGCAGCGGCTCCAAACTCGGCCGTTTCCTGATCAGCGACACGTAATGCAGCTCCGTGTTCGTGCGATACAAATCCGCCAGCTTCCCTTCCGGATTGACGATCGTCACGATCCGCCCCACATCGTCCGCTCCCTTTTTCAAGAGACCCATCGCCCGCTCCACCACATCCTTCCCCGCCGCATCAAACACCAGGTCCAGCCCCCCCACCGAACTTTCATCCAGCGCCTTGCGCATCTCCGCCGACCAATCCCCCTGCGTGTAGTCGAACACCCGGTCGGGCCCTTTCCCCGCCACCGTCGGAATCCCCTTCACGAAGTCCATGCTGCGCGTGCTGCAGGTCGCATACACGAACGCCCCCGCCGCCTTGGCGATCTGCACCGCCACGCTCCCCACCCCGCCGTTCGCCGCCGCAATCAGCACCGTCTCGCCCGCCCGCAGCCGCCCGCGCGTGATCACGCTTTCCCACGCCGTCAGCCCCGCCAGCGGCATCGCCGCGGCCTGCACAAAATCCAATCCCTCCGGCAGACGCGACACAATCGCCGCCCGCGCCAGGTTGAACTCCGCATACCCGCCCGGCCCCCCCTCCTGCCCCATCTCCGGCGCATAAAACACCGCGTCCCCCGCCTTCAGCGCGCTCACCCCCGGCCCCACCTTTTCGACCACCCCCGCCACATCCACGCCCAGCACCTTGCCCGGCCCCATGCCCGCCGCCCCCGTCTGCCGCAGCTTGTAATCGATGGGGTTCACCGCCGCCGCCTTCACCCGTACAAGCACCTCCCCTGCCGCCGGTTCGCCACCGCGCGGCAGCGGGATATCCTGCACCTGCAACACCTCCGGCCCGCCCACCGCCGTCATCACCACCGCTTTCATCACGACCTCCAAATGCCGGCAATTGAGGCATCCCTGTCCGACAGGCTGCCTCTTTTGCAGTCGAACGTCCCTATTTCCTGCAGCAGCTCATCCGCACTAAGCGCCATTCCACAATCAACTTAACGAAAAACGCCCCGCCCCGCTGGGAAGGGCTTGGCGGAAAACGCGATGAGCCCACTTGCATTTTGCACAGCCGTTCCTCACAATGTCCTCATATCTGGGCGCCACTCCCTCATATCTTTCGCGCTCGGATCGCACACGATCTTGTCCACGTCGGTATCGCGTGCTGCCATTGCGCCTCGTCGCGCTTGTGGCTTTACATCTTAGCCTCTCTGCTGTGAGGAGCACCCTATGTCGGAGTCGATGCGCATTGGAATCGCATTGGACATGAGCTGCGAGTACGCCCGCGCTGCCCTGCGCGGCATCGTCTCCTACGCTCGGCCCAACCACCCCTGGACCTTCCATTTCCTCGACCCGCGCCCGGAAAAGTTCCTCGAAGACCGCGACCTCCACCACCTCGCCGGCGTCGTCGGACAGCTTTACTCCCCCGAAATGTCCGACCTCCTCAAAACCCTCGGCATCCCCGCCATCAACCTCTCCAACAAACGCGCCAACCCCACCGTCCCGCGCGTCGGCGTCGATGACGCCGCCATCGGACGCCTCGCCGCCCGCTACTTCGTCGACCGCGGCTACAGCCACTTCGCCTTCCTCGGCCACGCGCCCATGACCTTTTCCCAGGAACGCGAAGCCGGCTTCAATGCCGAGCTCCTTGCCAACGGCCACGCCGCGGCTTCCTACTCCGGCTGGTTGCAGGAGCGCGGCCTTCCCGAATCCGACCGCTTCGAGCACGTCGCCCGCTGGCTCGCCGGCATGCCGCGACCCCTCGCCCTCTTCTGCGGATGCGACGGCTTCGCCTGGGCCGCCCTGGAGGCCTGCCGCGAGATGGCCATCGCCGTCCCCGAGTCCGTCTCGGTCATGGGCGTGGACAACGATCCGATGGTCTGCCTGCTCTCCACCCCGCAGCTCTCCAGCATCGCGGTGCCTGCCGAACGCATCGGCTTTGAAGCCGCCCGCCTGCTGCAGCAGGAAATGCAGCAGCCCGGCGAGATCCCCACCACCCCCCTGCTGCTGCCGGCAAAAGAACTCGTCACCCGCGGCAGTTCCGACTGCCTGGCCATCGGCGACGGCGGCGTGGCCGCGGCCGTGAAGTTCATCCGTGATCATGCCGCCGGACGTATCGGCGTCGACGATGTGGCCAAGGCGGCCGGCGTGGCCCGCCGCAGCCTGGAGCGGAAATTCCGCGGTGTGCTCGGCCGCAGCCCGCTCGAGGAAATCCGCCGCACGCGTCTCGAGCTGGTGCGCGAGCTCCTCGTGAACACCGATCTGCCGATGCCCGCCATCGCGGCACGCTGCGGGTTTGAATCCGCCGTGCGCCTCACCACCGTGTTCCGCGAGGTCACCGGCCAGACGCCCACCTCCTACCGCCGCCAGTACCGCGTCGGTTCCAACGAAGCGGCGCCGAGCCTCACGATGGCCCAGCACGCCGCGATGCCGCTGGCCCAGAGCCTCAGCGCCTGAACCCAGCGTCCAACCTCTGTGCAACCCCAAGGCCTCCCAGCGGAGGCCTTTCTTTTTTTGCAGCCACCGCGCGCAGAAAAAAAGCCCGGCCTCGCAACGAGCGAAGCCGGGCCTCATGAAACGGCTGTGTGAGAACCGCTTATTGTGCGGTTACCGAATACTGCGACGCCGGCGAACCAGCAGCCCCGCACCCGCAACCGACAGCACACCCAGCGACGCCGGCTCCGGCACCGCCACGTAACCGTTGGTCACGCTCGTGATCGAGCCCGTGCCCGCGGTGTCGATCGACTTGACCACGTGGATGTGGTTCGTCGGCACAAACAGACTGTTGGTCAGGGAG
>JBEHXY010000405.1:0-3892 GCA_048498455.1 Planctomycetota bacterium
CAATTCTTCGCACAGGCTCGTCACGTTCCGTTCCCCGCCCGCCAGAAGCATCACAATTTGCAGACGCGTCTTGTCGGACAACAGCCGGAACAACTGACAAAGATTGTTCAACGCCTGTGCGTCCGATGCCGCCTGAGACTTCGCCATGAATCACTCCAGATACTGCACCCGCCGCACGGCGGACACCCAACAACGAAAAAACGCATGATGATATTAGGCAACTCACCTATAAACATGCATTGAGCACCAGTCGTGCTCCGAAATAATACGAGCGCGATTCCAGATGTCAACCTGCATCGAGAGATACATTCGTCCCCGCAGCCCGCCCCTCTCCCTCCAGAATATCTTTCAGGCGCCGTCGTTCTTCACGTCGCTGGAACAATCCCGCGGGACACGCCCCCTCGCCGCCCGTTTTAATTCAATCTTCACCGAGCATTCACCTCCCCGCACCACCCGCCCGCCCCGCATTTGTCGAGCCGCCTCCCTCCGCGGGCATCCCTTTTGCGGATTGTCCCCTGGTCTGACATGAGGAGGTCATTATGGCCAGCGAAGACATTGCCGCCGGGAAAGTCAAGCAGATCAAGGGCAAGGCCAACGACGTGGCCGGCGCCGCCAAAGGCGACACCGGACAGCAGATCAAAGGCAAGCTCGAAAAGGGCATCGGCAAAGCCCAGGAAGCCATGGGCCGCGCCACCAAGAAAAATCCCAAGTAACGCAGCCTTCTTCCCCGCCCCCGACTGCATCCGCTTCGGGGGCGGCTCCCTGCGCACGGCGAACCCCCGCGCTTCTCTCGAAATGCCTGCCGGACCCCGTCCCCGCATGGCAATCGGCCCACACCGTCCCCGTTCATCCTGAAAACGCCGCCGCCCCAGTCCCGGCCGCCGCCCCTCCCCGCTCCACGGCTATACTTGCTCCACCATGCCCGCCAACCGCTCCATCTTCTTCCAGCCCCACATCGACACCTTCGATCTCCCCTGCCCGCGCCTCCCCTCCGCCTTCGACGGCCTCGTCCTCCTCCACCTCTCCGACCTCCACATCACCCAGTGGTCAAAACGCCTCGACCTCTGGCGCGACCAGCTCGCCACCCTCAAACCCGACATCCTCGTCATCACCGGCGACCTCGGACACCGCTCCTGGCTCTGGAAAACCTCCCTCGGCAACATCGTCAAACTCCTTGAGCCCCTCGCCCCGCCCCTCGGCACCTTCTTCATCCTCGGCAATCACGACTCCGCCAAACTCGGCCCCGCCATCGCCGAAACCAAGGACTCCGCCGGCCGCCCCCGCGTCCTTCTCAAAAACCAAACCGTCTTCATCCACAAAAACGGCCACGGCTACGAAGTCACCACCCCCTCCACGCAGGACCCAGGACTCAGAACTCAGGACTCGCCCACTCAGCACTCCAGACTCGCCCTTATCGGCGTCCACCAGCACCGCCGCATCGACACCGACATCCCCTCCGCCATGCGCCCCGTCTCCCCCGCCGATTTCAAACTCATGCTCCTCCACTACCCCGATCTCATCCACCCCGCCACCGCCGCCGGCGCCGATATCTGCCTCGCCGGCCACACCCACGGCGGCCAGATCTGCTGGCCCGATGGCCGCCCCCTCTTCCGCCACGACACCCTCCCCGCCGCCATGACCACCGGTGTCCACCGCGTCAATGGCACCTGGATGATCGTCAATCGCGGCATCGGGGCGGCGGGCGTCAAAATGCGCCTGTTCTGTCCGCCCCAGGCAATCCAGATCACCCTCCGCTCAGCCGCAGTTCCCGCCTCCTGATCCTGCTCAGCCCCTGCCCCGACCCTCAAACATACACATTTTTGTATGTAAGCTCCGCCCAGACGCCATCCCGTCCCTCCGGCACGCCGCTTGCGTTACTCCCTTCCAGAGCATTCAGGCCTCTCCGGCCCGCTCGGGCCCGCCGAATGCAACCGTTTACAACATGCCCTTTAACTGGGGCGGAAGGAATAGCCATGCTTGGCACAATTCTGCTTGTCGTTCTTATCCTCCTCATTGTTGGCGCGCTGCCCACCTGGGGCTACTCCCGTGAATGGGGTATGTATCCCGCCGGTGGCCTCGGCCTCGTCCTGATCATCATCCTCGTCCTCGCCTTCATGGGCTACCTGCCCCTGTTCGGCAACGGCGTCTAAGCGCCGCTTCGCCCCTCGATCCCTTTGCTCTTTTGTTTGGCGCAGCCGGCTCCGAGGGGACCGGCTGTGCTCCCTTGTCCACTTGATCGAGGGCCCCTTAGCCCTCGAATCTCCGTAGCGCCCCCCGCGACCGGCTTTGTCGTAATGCCCGCCGCGGGGGGCGATCCTTTTTTGCCCGCAACAGACTCACTTGCCACTGGTCATTGCAGCCTTCCCCATCCCCTCCGGACTCCTCCCCAGCCACACCAGCCAATGCCAAAACCACTCCACCGGCCCCTGCCGAAACGTCCGCATCCACACCCACGACCCCGCCAACTGCACCGCCCACACCCCCACCGCGATCCCCACCAGCCCGCCCCGCTCGATCGTGTTGAATTTCCCAAGCCCGTGCCCGTAAAAAATCCACGTCCCCACCACGCTCTGAAACAGGTAATTCGTCAGCGCCATCCGCCCCACCGCCCGCACCGGCGACACCACCGCCGCCCCCGCCCGCGCATGCAGCGCCCCCGCCCCGCCCCGCGCCCCCGCCACCCACTTCGCCAACAGCACCCCCGCCGCCAGGTACCCCACCGCCGTCAGCAGCGAACCAAAATAATTGAACTCCATCCCCGGCCACTCCAGCACCGACGCCTCCCAGTTCTGCCACTCGTTGAACCACACCCCGATCCCCGTCACCGCCCACCCCACCGCCGTCAGCAGAATCGCCAGCAGCCCATACGCCCCCGCCGGCCACTCCCCCTGGAAAAACCGCCACCGCTGCAGCCCCATCCCGATCAAAATCGCCCCGCCGCACCGCCAGAACGTCCACGTCAAAAACACCCGCGTCTCTCCGTCCAGCGATTCCACCGCCCGCATCCGCCACTCCCCCGCGCCCCCGCCCCGGTACAGCGCCGTCTCGTCCAGCCCCTCGTACAAGCTCCACGCCCACGCCCGCAGATCCAGCAGCGCCTGCCCCGCCTCCGCGTGATAGCAAAACGCAATCACGCTCGCCACCAGCACCATCGCCACCCCCGTCATCACCACCAGCCACGTCGGAAACCACCGCCCGATCGGATACAGCACGATCCCGCAAATCACATAACTCACCAGGATGTCCCCGTACCAGATGCAGTACGCATGCACCAGCCCGATCCCCAGCAGCACCACCATCCGCCGATAATGCACCGCCGCCCCCGAATTCCCCCGCGCAGCCGCCCGCTCCCCCTGCAAAAGAATCCCCGCGCCGAACATCACCG
The DNA here is from genome assembly GCA_048498455.1 of Planctomycetota bacterium. Classification (GTDB taxonomy): domain Bacteria; phylum Planctomycetota; class Phycisphaerae; order WQYP01; family WQYP01; genus CALCHA01. The sequence continues at coordinate 3,386 of JBEHXY010000405.1, forward strand.
AAAAAATCGTGATGAACTTCATGTCCGCAAGCACATGCACCACGATGTACACCACCCACGCCGCAAACGACGTCCCCCCGCCCGTCGCCGGGTTCGTATACGCCGACCCCACCAGCCCCATCGACTGCGTGTTCATCAGAAAAATGCCCAGGATCGCCGCCCCCCGCAGCAAATCCAGCGAATCAATCCGCTGCCCCCGCGCCTCCAACCCCGCCCGCTCATATTCCAATACCTCAGCCATACCCCGAATTGTACCGCCACTCCCCCTCCCCGGGGTCCCGGGTGCCACGGGTACGGCCCAACCTCGGGGCCGTACCCGTGCTCCATGGATCCCCATCACCCCCTTGCACCCCCTCACCCGTTTCGCGTTTCGCGTTTCATGTTTCCCCTTTCCCCCGTACCATCCCCCCCATGCCCTCCCCCCTCACCTTCACCCTCCGCCTCCTCCTCATCCTCGCCGGCCTCGCCGCCTGGTTCACCACACAACACCTCATCGGCGCACGCCCC
>JBEHXY010000406.1:0-3891 GCA_048498455.1 Planctomycetota bacterium
CCCGACACCCGACACCCGACACCCGACACCCGACACCCGACACCCGACACCCCTTCCCTAGACCCGACACCTGCGTTTTCGTACAATGCCCCTCTTGCCCAAAATTCGGGCCACCCGGCCGCCATGGTAAGCGGTGCACCCGGTCGATTGTCGACCCGCACACGTTGAGAGTACGCAGCCGCAACGCAAAGGATTCCACTCATGGCCAAACGCACGATTCACAAGCAGGACAAGGCCCTTGCCCTGGAAATTCGCAACGAGCGCGGCAGCCGCCGCACCCGCCTCCTCCGCGGCGAAGGCAAACTCCCCGGCGTCGTGTACGGCCTGGGCAAAGACGCCGTCACCGTCGCGTTCTCGGCCACCGAAGCGGTCGCCGTCATCCACGGCGGTTCGCACACCATCGACGTCACCCTTGACGGCAAGAACGAAAAGCTGCTGATCCAGGACGTGCAGTACGACTACCTCCAGACCACCGTCGAGCACGTCGACTTCCTCCGCATCGACCCCAACAAGAAGGTCACCGTCCGCGTCTCCCTCGATTTCCGCGGCACTCCCAAGGGGACCAAGGAAGGCGGCATCCTCGAGACGCAGACCAGCGAGTTGGAAATCGAAGTTTCGCCGCTGAACATTCCCGATCACATCCGCGTGAACGTGGAAAATCTCGAGATGCACCAGATCCTGCACGCCAGCGACATCGCGCTGCCCGAGGGTGCGACGCTCAGCGACAGCCCCGAGAAGATCATCGCGCAGGTGCGCACCGTGAAGGAAGAAGTCGCGGCGGTCGTGGCCGAAGCGGGCCCGGCGGAACCGGAAGTCATCGGCAAGAAGAAGGAAGACGAGGAAGGCGCTGCCGCCGGCGGCGACACCAAGGGCGGCGCTCCCAAGGCCGCGGCCAAGAAGTAACCCTCCCGCCTTATCGCTTCGTATGCAATCCGCAGAAGCCAGTCGGCCCGAGCCGTCTGGCTTCTTTCTTTTACCGCACCGTCCAGAGCACCGCGCCCAGCGCCGCGACGCTCACCACCACCCACAGGACCGCTCCCTGCAGCAGCGGCCGCCAGCCGACGGCCCGAAGCGTCTCGCGCGACAGCCCCGCCCCCACGAGAAACAGCGACATCGTGAGCCCCGCCGCCGCCACCTGCGCGATGCCGCCGGCATGCGCTGCCACCGCCGGCAGCCAGGTGCGCACGATGCTTGCCAGCAGGAACAGGCCGATGAACCACGGCAGCTGCAGCTTGCCCGGCGCGGCGACGTTCGCCTCTGCGCGGCGCGCCGCGAAAAACGCGGCGGCGAGGGCCACGGGCACGATCCACAGCGAGCGGGAAAGTTTGACGGCGGCGGCGGTTTCCAAGGCCGTGCGGTCGAGCGCATGCGCGGGGTAGCGGGCGGCTGCTCCGACGACGGAGGAGATGTCGTGGATGGCGATGCCCGCCCACGTGCCGAACTGCGTATCGGAGAGGTGGAGGGCGTGGCCAAGGGCGGGGAAGGTGTAGAGCGCGAGGGCGTTGAGGAGGAAGACGGTGGCCATGGCGACGGTGATTTCGGCGTGCTTGGCACGGGTGGCGGAGGCGACCGCGGCGATGGCGGAGCCGCCGCAGATCGCGGTGCCGGCCGAGACCAGCAGCGAGATCATCGAGCCGAGCTTGAGCCAGCGGCCCAGGAGAAAGCCGAGGGTGAAGGTGAGGGCGATGGTGGCGGCGGCGAGGAGCGCGCCTTCGCGTCCGGCGCGGAGGATGGCGGGCAGGTCCATGCCGAAGCCCAGGAGGATGACGGACGCCTGGAGGAGGAATTTCGCGGAGGTGCGGCTGGCGGCGGCGAAGGGATTGCCGGCGGTGAGGGCGAGGACGGCGCCGGCGGCGAGCGCCAGGCCGGGGGAGGCGACCAGGCTGGCGGCGAGCAGGAGAAGGAAGAGGGCGCGTTTCATGCGGTCAGCGTAGCGTTGCCAGGGGCATGCCGCAAAGACATACTGTTCATGGCAGATATAACTTTTTGACACGTGCTGGTTTTGGTGATGCATGATGAATTTGAACCACCTGGCGATTTTTCGGGCGGTGGCGGAGGCGGGGAGCGTGAGCCGGGGGGCGGAGCGGTTGATGGTGAGCCAGCCGGCGGTGTCGAAGCAGCTCCGGCAGTTTGAGCGGGCGCTGGGGGTGGTGCTGCTGGACCGGTTGCCGGGCGGGGTGCGGGTGACGGCGGCGGGGGAGGTGCTGCTGAGCCATGCGCGGCGTTTGTTTGCGGAGGAGGCGGAGGCGCGGCGGGCGCTGGAGGAGCTGCGGGGGCTCAAGCGCGGGCGGCTGGCGATCGGGGCGAGCATGACCATCGGCGTGTACCTGCTGCCGGGGTTGCTCGCGGCTTTTCGCAAAAAGCATCCGGGGGTGGAGCTGGCGTGCGAGATCGGCAACACGGCGGAGGTGGCGGCGGGGCTGCTGGCGGGGCGGCTGGAGGTCGGGCTGACGGAGGGGCCGACGGAGAATGAGGGGCTGGTGGCCAGGACGTTTTTGATGGATCGGCTGGTGGCGGTGGTGGCTCCGGGCAGCGCGCTGGCGGGGAAAAAGCGGGTGGCGGTGAAGCGGTTTCTGGCCGAGCCGGTGGTGATGCGCGAGGCGGGATCGGGGACCCGGGAAGTGGTGGAGCGGGCGTTTGCGCGGGCGGGGGCGGAGGTGAAAGCGGCGCTCACGCTGGCGAGCACGGAGGCGATCAAGCGGGCGGTGATGGCGGGGCTGGGCGTGGGGGTGGTCTCGGCGCTGGCGGTGGAGCGGGAGGTCGCGGCTGGACAGCTTGCGGTGACGGAAGTGGCAGGGGTGTCGTTTTCGCGGCCGCTGCAGTGGGTGGAATTGAAGTCGCGGCAGGCATCGGCGGCGGTGGGGGCGTTTGGGGAAGCGGTGGAGGGGTTTTCGCGGACGGCTGCCGGGCGCGGGAAAAGTTCGTAGAATTGAGATTCTGTCGAGAAGCGTTTTGCGGCGAAGTTGAGAGCGTCATGAAGTTGATCACGGGCCTGGGGAATCCGGGCAGTCAGTATGAACGGACGCGGCACAACGTGGGGTTCATGGCGGTGGACCTGTTTGCGCAGAAGCATGGGGCGACGAATTTCCGGGTGGCGCATGAGTCGTTCATGGCGGATGTGCTGCTGGGGGGGGAGAAGGTGCTGCTGCTCAAGCCGCAGACGTACATGAATCTCTCGGGGCGTGCGGTGGCGTCTGCGATGGCGTTTTACAAGCTGGAGCTGGGGGATCTGCTGGTGGTGGTGGATGACATTGCGCTGCCGGTGGGGACGATCCGGCTGCGGGCGTCGGGCAGTGCGGGAGGGCACAACGGGCTTAAGGACATTGAGCGGGCGATGGGGAACGTCGCGGCGGCGGCGGGGAAGGCGGGGCAGGAGTATCAGCGGCTGCGGATCGGGGTGGATCCGCCGGGGCGGATTCCGCAGAAGGATTATGTGCTGACGGCGTTTTTTCCGGAGCAGAAGGGAAAGGTGGAGGCGTCGTTGAAGGCGGCGGTCGAGGCGATGGAGGTGTGGGCAGAGAAGGGGATCACGGCGGCGATGAACCGGTTCAACGCGGGGGAGTGAGGGCGGTGGGAGAGGCGTTGCAGAAGGGGCGGGAAGTAATCGGCAATTGGTAACTGGTAATTGGGTGGGTTGCGCATTGGGTTTGCTTGCCTGAGTGGCAGTCTTGTTTGCGAAGGAGATGCAGCGATGCGTATGCAGCCACAGTCACAGCGGAACAGTAATCAGTCGCGGGGGACGGATGCGCGGGCGATGCGGGGGACGACGGCGAAGAACAAAGACAACTTGAAGAGCGATCGGAAGGCACGGGCGGCGGCGAATCCGGTGGCCCAGCAGGACCAGTTCGGGTCGCGGCACAATGCCGACAATATCAAGGCGGAGCAGGTGAA
>JBEHXY010000407.1:0-3869 GCA_048498455.1 Planctomycetota bacterium
CGATTGCGTGAAGACCAGCGAGCCGGTGTACCCGGCGCTGTTGGACGTCTCCACCGGCAGGATCAGCAGGCCAATGATGTAGGTGAGAAGGAAGGCGCGGAGTGGCCGCTGCATCGCAAAAAGCGACACGGAGAGGATGATCCAGAGAATCAACGCGAGCTGTGGCATTATCACAACGGTGTCTCCGAAACTCACCACCCCGGCGGACAACCTGTCGCCCCGACAACTTCTTCCCCGCCAGAGCGTCCGATAGGGAGCCGCGGGCTAGGGGGCTGGCGACATTCACCGCGGGACCTTACGAGCGCCGATGAAGATTGGCTTGCTTGGGAACCCTCGGAACCACATCGCCGGTCCGCAAGGTTCCCAGCTTCTCCAGATTCACGTTGCCTCCACGCATCCATCGGAACGCGGTACAAGTATTGCTAAGACCTAACTGCCAACACACCGCTGCGGACTTGTGGGGTCCTGTTACGGGTCGCAGCTGCGTGTGTGCCGTGGGAGTCGTCATGAAAGCTGTTGTTCTCGCAGGTGGTGTCCGGTCGGGGTTGGAAATCCCCGGGTCGGGCTTGCCTCGCGCTCTGTGGCCCTTCCCGAAGGAACCGCTGATCACGGCGGTACTTACGTTTTTGAAAAGCCGTGGCGTCACCGAGATCGCCATCTGTGCCAACGGCAAAACCAAGATGATCGCCGCCCAGCTTTCCTCCGGCGAAACGCCCTGGCTCGATATCCACTATTCCGAAGATCCGCTTCCCCGTGGCCCCGCTGGTTGCCTCCGCGACCTCAAGGAATGGCTCGGGAACGACACTTTTATCGCCATTCAGGCCACCGCCCATTACGATTTTGATCTGCAAGCCATGGCCGAAGAACACCAGGCCACCGGCGCCGCCATCACCGTGGGCGCCAAAACCTGCACCGATGACGCCGAGCAACTCGAACCGGCCGGGGTCTATCTCGTTCAACCCGACACCCTCGAACTCGTGCAGGCGGTCGGCTATCAGGATTTCAAAGAGCAGTTCCTGCCCAAGGTGATCGCCGCGGGCCGCCACGTGCAGTGCCACACCCTCCGCGGTGAAGCGATGCTGATTCACTCGCCCAGCCAGTATTTATCGGCGGTCGGCGACGCCATCGAACGCTTGAGCGGTTCGGCCCCGGAAGGCTTCATCGAACGTTCCCCCGGCGTGTTTGTGCACTCCTCCGCGAAAGTGGCCGAGACGGCGCAGCTCACTGGACCGGTCTGGATCGATGCCGGCGCCACGGTGCATGATCGGGCGATTTTGAGCGGCCCGGTGCTGGTGGGGCCCGGCGCGCATGTGGGTGCGGAAGCCCTGGTTCACCGAACGGTGGCCATGCGGGATTCTTCCATCGGTGCGGGGGCGGAAGTGTTTTCCACGGTGCTGGCGCCCAACTCGGTGCGTCAGTCGGGCCGATCCATTCCGGCCGCCCCGGCCGTGGGCGTGCGCCGCGGCGTGATCGCGCGGATGTTCTCCCGTCTGGCCCCGGCGCGCGTCGCCTACTGATTCTCATCCCTGAAACCTGAACCTCCGATAACCCCTGTGGGGGGTTCCCTGCGCACCGCGGAAACCCGGCGTGCCGCGCCCGGGGTGCAGCCACGCTGATCCTGCTGCCAACGCGTGGATTCGGGCAGCTTTATCCATCTGTCAGGGGTCCGGGGCCGTATTTTTCGTGACGGTCCATTCCTCTGGTGAGGCATCCATGAACACACAATCGCTGGTCAATCGCATCGAGTCACAGAACCTTCCGCAATGGAACGCTGGGGCTCCCGGATATATCGGCATGGAAAGCGGAGGCCACGGCGGCGAGACGCCGCGCGGGTCGCTGCACCTGGGCATGGCCTTCCGCCGCTACTGGTGGATCGTGCTGATTTGCTGGGCGGTGATCGGCATTCCCGCGACAATCCTGATCTTTGAAAAGGTCAAGCCCAAGTACCAGCCGGTCGGCGCGGTCAACGTGGCGCCCACGGTGCCCAACGTCGTCGTCGGACAGGAGATCGTCACTCCCTTCTACACCGAATACCTGCACACGCAGGCCGACCTGATGAAGAGCCCCATCGTTCTCCAGCGGGCGACCGAAGATCCGCGGTTGAAGAATTTCGCCTGGTTCCGTGAGTTGCCCGACCAGGTCGGTTACCTGCAGGACCATGTCGAAGTGACGGCGGGCGGGTATGGCGGAAGCCAGAACATCAACGTCACCATGACCCACGAAGACGCCGAGGCCGCGACCGCGATCGTCGACTCCGTGATCGACGCCTACTTTTTCATGCGTGAAGATTTCGAGGTCAAGAACACCGACAAGAACCTGAAGATTCTGCGCGACCTGCAATCGCAGACGAAAAAGTCGCTGAACGACAACCAGCTCAGTCTCAACCGCCTGCTGGACGATGCCGGCGGCGCGTGGTCGGATGAGGACCGCAAGGTGCTGGGCGAAGTCGTCTCGACGGCGAAGCAGAGCATCGCGGCGCTGCAGGCCGAGCGCTTGAAGATTCAGTCGCAGCTCGATGCCCTCACCACCCGTGAGGGTCCCAAGGAAGAGGACGTCAAGGCCAGCGTCAACACCGACATCGACCCGCAGATCGACCAGTGGATGAAGCAGGCGATCGCCCTGCGGCTGAAGGATGCGGACCTGGCGGCCCACAACGCGGTGCCCACGCACCGCGAGCGCGTCTCCATCCGCGATGAGCTCGCCACGCTGGAACCCAAGATTGAAGCCCGCCGCAAAGAAATCCGCGACAACGCCTGGAAGGCGCAGCTCGCCAACTTCACCCTCGACCGCGACAAGCAGGTCAAGGACATGAACTCCACGATCGCCGCCATGGATGCGCAGATCGCCTCCCTGACCAAGCACGTGACCGAACAGGAAGACCTGGCCCGCACACTGGGCAACAAGTCGCAGCCGATCGGCTCCCTGCGTGAGCAGATCACCGACGAGAAGGATGCCCTCAAGCGCTACACCGACCGCATCGAAGAACTGGAAAACCAGAACCGCGCCCCCGGCCGCGTCACCAAGGTCGGCAACACCGTGCAGCCCAAGTCGCCCAAGGTCGACGGCCGTCCCAAGTACGCCGCCGCCGCCAACGGCGCCGGCCTGCTCCTGGGCCTCGGCGTGATGCTGGTGCTGATGAAGCTCCGCAACCGCATCGAGCATCCCGACGATCTGCCCGAGGCCTACCAGCCGCTGGTGGTCGGCACGGTCTCGCATGCGGGCGCTTCGGTTCGCGGCCTCCACGGCCGGATGAACCGCAAGATCCTCGGCGAAGAAATGCGCCTGCTGCACGCCAACCTGCTGCCGCCGGGCCGCTCCAGCCGCAAGATCATGATGGTCACCTCGCCCACGCCCTCGAACGGCAAGACCTCGATCAGCTCGCAGCTGGCCGTGTCGCTCGCCAAGAGCGGCCTGGACGTCCTGCTCATCGATGCCGACCTCCGCAAGCGCGACCTGTCGACCATGTACGACGTCGGCTTCCGCCCCGGCCTCGCCGAGCTGCTCCAGGGCCGCCCGCCCGAGCTCATTCGCCCCATCGAGCTGCTCCCGAACCTGCGGCTCATGGGCGCCGGCGCCCGCCTCGACCGCAACCCCGTTGAACTCTTCCAGAAGCGCGAGTTCCATGAATCGCTCGGCCTCCTCCAGGAAAAGTTCGACGTGATCATCGTCGACACCCCCCCCGCACTGGTCGTCGCCGACGCCCGGCTCATCGCCCGCTCCTGCGACGAAGTGCTCTGCGTGGTGCGCATGCAGGTCTCGAGCCCCAAGGAAGTCAACCAGACCCTCGACGCCCTCTCGCGCATCACCGGTCGCACGCCCAAGATCATCATCAACGGCGTCGCCCACCGTCAGAGCTACTACAAGTACAA
>JBEHXY010000408.1:0-3855 GCA_048498455.1 Planctomycetota bacterium
GCCCAGAAGGCGATCCAGGAAAGGAGGCCGGGGGCGAGCATGAGGGCTTCGGGCAGGAGAGGGAGGTGGCGGAGGATCCGGGTGTGTTCGAGGGATTGCTGGAGGAGGGCGGGGATGCCCAGGAGGTAGACGTGGACAGCGGTGATGGCGATGGAGGCCCAACGGGCGCTGGAAACGACGCGGTCCATGCGTCCCATGATGAGCGTGGCGCTGGAGGAGGGCTGGTGCATGAGGCGCATGGCGGCGCGACCGCGGATGGCGACGGCGATGATGAGGAGGAGGTGGGAAAAAAGAAACGAGGCGATGAGGCTGGGGGCCGAGAGGCGCTGGCCGAAGAGTCCGCCGCCGAGGAGCGCGCCGGCGGTGGGGGATCCGGCGATCGCGGGGACGCGGACGAGCAGGAGCAGGAGGATGACCTGAAGCGGCGCCATGGTTCTCTAAGGATATCGGGCAAACCGGCCGGGGCACGGGACGGCTGTGGGGATTTATAGCGCCTGGGGGAGGTTGATGCCAGCGCCGTGGCGGTGGTGACCTGATGGGGGGAAGGGGATATTTTTGCGTCTCAGCGGTGGGATGCGGCGTCGGAATTGCGATATCCGGCAATCCGACCCGAATGGTGGCGGGAATGATGCCACAGCAACGGGGTGATGTTGTTTTTTGGAAACAACCGGTGTGCGCGTCCTCATCCGCGCAGGTCCCGTAACCGTGCGAACCCGATAATAGAACCGCTCCCAGTGGTCGAAAAACGGGGGGAGGTACCCCTCGGCAGAGTCAGCAGAAAACTTGAGCTGGGTGGCACCCCCTTTGTTAAGAGTCCTGCAGAGTCGCCGGCTCAGAGGTTCATAAGCCTCCCGCCGACCCCTTTCAATGAGGGCCACATGGACGAAGCAACTTTCCAGACCAAGCTCGCGGAACTCATGGGCGAAATCTCCACCCTGCCGGCGACTGAGCGCGGCAAGCTGGAAGTTCTTGCGAAGGAAACCCAGGAGCGGCACCAGCAGCTCAAGAAGAGCATCAACTCGCTGCAGGAATCGCTGGATTGGCTTCGGCTGTCGGTGAAGTACCTGGTGTTCGATCTGGAAGCGACCCGCCGCGAAAACACCTACCTGCGGCAGATGCTCGAAAGCAGCTCGGAAGAGGGACACTGAACCACGTGGTGTTTCCCCGCCCTCTGGCAGGAAGCGGCGGGACGAGCACCGGAGGGGAGAATCCTTTCTGCAGTTCTCCCATGAGGCGAAACCCCGAGGCAAAATTGTAAGAGCTCCGATCCAGCTCAGACGCCGGGCGGCCTTGAAGCACAAGGCCGCCCGTGCTGTTTTTGCAACGTGGCGGCCGAGGCGCCCGGTGTTCCCCCCGCCGCTGCATCCCCGCCCTTCTCAGGGCTGGCCTTCGCCTGTCCGGCCGACGCCTTCCTTGAAATGGGATTCGAGGACCTGCGAGAGGCTGTGGAGGAAATTGGTCTCGTGGTCCTCGACACGCTTGCGCACCGATTCGATGGGGAAAGCCATCAGGGTTGTGGAATCGTGCACCAGGGCCCAGGCCTCACCCTGGTCGTCGCTGATCACCGCCCAGCGCATGCCGAGCTTTTTCCGCACGCATTCACCGAAGGCGGTGCCGATGGCCAGGCTGACGCTTTCGCCGTCGGCTTTTTCGCGGTCGGCATCCTGCATCCAGCGGTTGAAGACGGTGTCGAGCAGCTTCGGGGTGATGTCTTTGGTGAAGGCGGCGTAGCGCCCCACCAGGCCGTCGGCGAACGCGAGGAATTCCTCCACCTCCCGCTGTTCGTCGGGTCCGAAGTCCCGCCGCCGGGTCTCGCCCTGGGGGTGAATCGTGGAGACGGTGGTCTCGACGGCCCCGGTGGGCGTTTCGACGACCTCGGTGCGTTCGGCGGGCTGAAACGTTTCGGCCATGGCCGCGAGATCGGTGAGGAGGGTGCGATTGGCGGGCTCGTTGACATCGGCCTCGGGGATCACGACTTGCAGGATGCCGAGGGTTTTTTCGATGCCGATCTGGCAGGTGCGCACGAGGAGCCGCTGTCCCTGTTCCTCGGCGAGGTCGTCGAAGGCGACCACGACGCGGCCATCGTCGAGTTCCCGGGGCTTTTTGCCGCGCTCCTGGGCCTGCGCCCGCACGATGTCGCCCATGCTGCCGGAAGCGCCTTCGGCCGGTTGGGCGGTGATGACGGAGATCCACACGACGCCGCTGGCGGGCGGCGGGGGCTGGAGCACGGTGCGCTCATCGGTTTCACGCACCACGTCGTAGCGTTTGGGCGCGCGCACGGAGGCGCCCGGCAACATCACATTCTGCAATTCGCTGCGCGCATCGGCCATGGTGAGCTCCTCCCTTGCTGTGTTTTACGGACAGCGCCGATCCTAGCCGCCCCGTGCACGGCGTGCGACGAAAAAATTCGCCGCGCGTGCTTCGCCCCAACCCTGTGCCCCGCACGGGTTTCCCACCCCGATTGCCACGCCCCCCGCGATTACTCGACGAGGTCCTGGGCGTCGTCGGGGACATCCAGGCCGTAGCGTTTCATTTTTTTGTAGAGGGTGGTGCGATTGATGTCGAGCTGTTCGGCGGTGACCTGGCGGTTCCAGTCGTTGGCTTTGAGGGCGGCGAGCAGGATTTGTTTTTCGGGGCCTTCGATGGCGGTCTTCAGGGGCATGGGCTTCCAGGGCTCGAAGGGGTTGCCGGTGGCGCCGCCGCCATTGCCGGGCATGGTGCCGGGCTTGGGCGTTGGCGGGAGGACGGCATCGAGGAGCTGCTGGGGGAGATCGTCGGGGGTGATCATGGGTCGCTTGGTGAGCACGACGGCGCGTTCGATGGCGTTTTCCAGTTCGCGCACGTTGCCGGGCCAGGTGTAGCGGCGCATGAGGTCCATGGCCTCGCCAGTGAAGCCGACGATCTTCTTGCCCATTTCCTTGACGAACTTGGTGAGGAAGGATTCGGAGAGCAGCGGGATGTCGCCGAGGCGCTGCCGCAGGGAAGGCAGGATGATGTTGACGACGTTGATGCGGTAATAAAGGTCCTGGCGGAAGAGGTTCTGCTCGACGAGTTTCGCGAGGTCCTGGTTGCTGGCAAGGATGACGCGGGCATCGACGGTGATGGTGGTGTTGCTGCCGACGGGTTCGAACTTGCGTTCCTGCAGGACGCGGAGGAGCTTGACCTGGAAGGCGGGGGAGGCGGAGTTGATTTCGTCGAGGAAGATGGTGCCGCCGTCGGCCGCGAGGAAGCGTCCCTGCTTGTCGTAGGTGGCGCCGGTGAAGCTGCCTTTGACGTGGCCGAAGAGTTCGGATTCGAGGAGGGTTTCGGGGATGGAGCCGCAGCTGACTTCGACGAAGGCCTTGTTTTTGCGGGGGGAGCGGTGGTGGATGGCGCGGGCGATGAGCGATTTGCCGGTGCCGGATTCGCCGGTCATCAGGACGGTGGTGCGGGAATCGGCGACGGCTTCGACGAGGTCGAAGATTTTGAGCATCTTGTAGTCATGGCCGATGATGTTGTCGAGGCCGTAGCGCAGGCCGAGCTGCTGTTTGAGCTGGTAGTTTTCCGAGAGCAGCGTCTGCTGCTTGAGGGCCTTCTGGATGGTGACGCGGATTTCGTCGTCGATGATCGGCTTGGTGAGGTATTCGAAGGCCCCCATCTTCACGGCTTCGACGGCGTTTTCGATCGTGCCATAGCCGGTGATCACCAGCACCACGACGTCGGGATAGTTGCTGCGGATGTTGCGCAGGAGCTCCAGGCCGTTGGAGCGCGGCATGTTGACGTCGGTGAGCACGAGGTTGTAGCGGTTGACCGCGAGCATCTCGACGGCCTGGGCGCCATCGGAAGCGGAATCGACGGTGTAACCCTCGAGGCGCA
>JBEHXY010000409.1:0-3854 GCA_048498455.1 Planctomycetota bacterium
CGCACGCCCGCGTCCGCCGCATTCACCCGCACATTCACCGTCAGCTCCGCCGCCCCATCCGCCCCCACCTTCGTTCGCGTCGTCACATCCCCCACATGCGTCGCCGGCACCGAGAACAGCGTCACATCCCGAAAGATCCCCGACAAATCCCAATCATCATTCACCTCCGACTGCCACCCGATCGGCCTGGTCGTCACCTTCACCGCCAGCACGTTGTCCGCTAGTGCGTCCGCCAGCAGCGCATCGGTGATGTCCAGGATCGTCGGGTTGAACCCGCTGCCCGTCGATCCCCCCACTTTCTTCCCGTTCACCCACGCCTCAAACCCAAACGCCACCCCCTCAAACTGCAGGCACACCCGCCGCCCTCCCTCGCGCCAGTTCGCCGGCGCCCAAAATGTCCGCCGGTACAGCCCCCATCCCTCCTGCAAATCCATGTAGTAATGCGGCTCCGCAAACCCCTGCACCTCCCAGTTCCCCGGCACCGCGATCTTTTTCCACCCCGAAACATCCGCCCCCGGCTCCACAAACCCCGCATCCGCACCAAGCGCCGACCCCGCCACATACTTAAACGCCCACGGCCCATCCAGCGATGCCGTGAACCCCTTGGCCTTCACCGGAAACACATCCGTCACCGTCTCCGCGCGGGCTGGCCCCACTCCGCCCGCCACACACGCCAGCACCACCGCCGCTGTCAGGATCGCCTTCATCGCACCGCTCCTCACCAGGAATCCACCCCATCACCCTATCCGCAACCCCGCTCCCGCAACATTCCATTTTCCACAATTCCACGGTCAATTTCAGCCATCGCCCGCGCCCCGCCAGACCGATAATTCCCTCCTTCTCAGCCATGATCGGGCCGCTTACCCCCGCCGCCCCTCGCTGCCGCCGCCAACTTCAACGCTCCCACCCCCGTTTCGCCGAAGAAGAGCGGCTTGCCGCCCTGCGCGCAACCTACTGTATAAAAAGGAATCCACGGCATGCCCATCCCGCCCCGACCCTTCGGAACCGCCCCCGCAACCTCCGAAAAACCCGCAGCCGCCCGGCCGCGATTTCCCAGGCCCTTGCCCAAACCGCGCCCGGCGCTAACACCCCCTCCCCCCTCGTCTGATAAAATGCCCCATTCCTCAGAACCTGCTGCGAACAACTAGCCCCTATCCAGGTGACCCTTGGCCATCGAACGTCCCACCTTCCACGAATCCTGGTACCGCGTCGCGGAACTCCACCCGCGCCTGCGCTCCACCGTCCAGATTTCCCGCCAGCATTTCCGCAACCAGCCCTGGCACGTCGTGCAGGACCACACCAACAACGCCTTTTTCCGTCTTGCGGAACCCGCCTACCGCTTCATCGGGCTCCTCGATGGCAAACGCACCGTCGCCGACGCCTGGAAGCTCACCAACGAATCCCTGGGCGATGACGCCCCGACGCAGGGCGAAGTCATCCAGCTCCTCGGCCAGCTCTACACCGCCAACCTCCTCCAAGCCGAAGTCCCCGCCGACACCCACACCCTCTTCCTCCGCTACAAAAAACGCCGCTCCCGCGAAATTTCCTCCTACCTCATGAACATCATGTTCGCCCGGGTCCCCCTCATCGATCCCGACGCCTTCCTCGAAAAGTGGCTCCCCCTCCTCGGATGGATCTTCGCGCCCCTCGGCTTCATCGTGTGGATGGTCATCATCGGCTTCGGCCTCTATGCGATCAGCAACGTGCCCAACTGGCCCAGGGCGCTCGCCGATTCCGCCAGCGGACTGCTCTCCCCGGAAAACCTCGTCCTCCTCTACGTCGCCTTCGCCTGCATCAAGGCCTGCCACGAAATGGGCCACGCCATCTCCTGTAAAAAGTTCGGCCGGCAATCCGGCACCGGCGGCGAAGTCCACACCATCGGCATCATGTTCCTCATCTTCACCCCCGTCCCCTACGTCGACGCCTCCTCCTCCTGGGCCCTCACCAACAAATGGCACCGAGCCATCGTCGGCGCCGCCGGCATGTGGGTCGAACTCGCCATCGCCGCCGCCGCCGCCATGGTCTGGGCCAACACCAAGGACGCCTCCTGGATCCACGCCTTCGCCTACAACGTCATGTTCGTCGCCGGATTCTCCACCATCGTCTTCAACGCCAACCCCCTCCTCCGCTACGACGGCTACTACATCCTCTCCGACCTCCTCGAAATCCCCAACCTCGGCCAGCGCTCCAAGGACTACATCTTCTACCTCATCAAAAAGTACATCTGGAACGTGCGCTTCGCCCGCAACCCCGCCTACTCCGCCGCCGAACAGGGCTGGCTCTTCGTCTATGCCGTCGCCTCCTTCCTGATGCGCGCCTTCGTCTCCTTCGGCATCATGATTTACCTGGCCAATGTCCTCAACGGGGCGCTGATCTTCCTCGCCGCCGCCATGGGCGTCGCCGCGGTCATCACCTGGGTCCTGATGCCCATCGGCAAATTCCTCCACTACCTGACCACCTCCGGCGAACTCTCACGCGTCCGCACCCGGGCCATCGCCACCACCGCCCTTTTCATCGCCGCAGTCCTCGCCGCCGTCGGCGCCGTTCCCTTCCCCGACCGCGCCCGCGCTCAAGGCGTCGTCGAGCCCCTCGAAATGCGCGAGCTCTTCGCCGGCACCGATGGCTTCATCGACGCCACCCCCGGCCTGGCGATGGTCTCGGCCCACGACGGCCTCGATGTGCCCTATGCCGCCGGGGGCGCCACCCTGATCCGCGCCAGCAACCCGGAACTCGAAGCCCAGCGCGCCGGCCTGGTCGCCGACCGCGAGTACTACCGCATCCGCGGCGACGTCGAAGGCTCCAAGGATCCCGCCCGCGCCCAGCAGTTCCAGAAACAGGTCGCCTCCTACGACGAGCTCATCAAGACCATCGACGAGCGCCTCGCCGGCCTCACGCTCCAGGCGCCCATCGCCGGCTCGCTTGTGCTGCCCGACCTCGAGTCCCGGCAGCACGCCTACCTCAACCGCGGCGATCCCGTCGGCGTCATCGCCAGCCTCGATCACCTTATCGTCCGCGCCGCCACCCCCAACGAACTTGCCGGCCCCATCGCCAACGAGGTCAACCACACCGTCGAAATCCGCGTGCTGGGCCGCCCCGACATCCTCCTCTCCGGCCGCATCAAGCAGGTCCTCCCCGCCGGTTCCGACCGCCTCCCCTCCGCCGCCCTGGGCTATTCCATCGGGGGCGAGTTCAACACCGCCCCCGACGACAAGCAGGGCACCAAGACCGTCGAAAACTTCTTCGAAATCCGCATCGACGACCTCAAGCTCCTCTCCGCCCCCCACGATATCACCGAGAAAAATCCCTACTACGATGCCCACAAGCTCCCCATCTATCCCGGCACCCGCGTGGTCGTCCGCTTCTCCTTCGCCAAGAAGCCGCTGGCGGTGCAGGCATGGACGTCGCTGCTGCAGCTCTTCCAAAAGAAATTCCGCGTGTGAGCTTCGCAATGACCAATGACTCAATGCCCAATGACCAATGATGGAGAAAAATCCCGGAAGCCCCCTCGTCGGCCGCTACGATACGACCTGGGGCGGCGCACCGCCGCTTTCGCTAAAGATGTGATCCATTTTCTCCGCACGCTCCGGGTGGACGCAGTCAGCCGGCCCCTCATCATCCAGTGCGTGCGGGCAGCCGCCAGCATCGGCGCAAACTACGCCGAGGCCGATGAGGCCGAGTCGCCAAAGGATTTCCGCCACAAGGTTTGCCTATGCCGAAAAGAAGCGAAAGAAACCCTCTACTGGCTCGAACTCCTCGCCACCGCCGCGCCTGCCCATCGCGACCCCGCCGCCGTCCTCTGGACCGAAGCCAAGGCGCTGCATCTGATTTTTTGTCGAATCATCCACACCTGCGAT
>JBEHXY010000410.1:0-3853 GCA_048498455.1 Planctomycetota bacterium
GGCGACGGTGGAGAATTCGGTGGCGATGGAGGGGTTCACGTTGGGGTTGTAGCCGGTGTACTTGCCGGGAGCAGCGGGGCCGAGGAGTGCGGGGAGGAACTCGTTGAAGGTGATGGCCTGGAGTTCGGCGATGACGAGTTTGCGGGCCTGCTGGTAGAGCTGTTCGTCGGTGAGGCGGGGGTTCTGGGCGTGGAGCTGGTCGGCGATGCGGTTGTGTTCGCGCATGAAGAGGGTCTGGATGGCGGTGAGCTCGATGTTTTCGTTGGCGCGGATGTCGCCGGCGAGGAAGAGCTTGTTGTCGGCGACGACGTGGGCGTCGTTGGCGTTGGAGAGGCCGGCGGTGTTGAAGGGGAGGAGGTTGCCGGCGGAGGTTTTGAGGTGACCGCCGGAGAAGGTGCGGAGGGCGGCGGCGCGAGCAGAGTCGGAGCCGTAGACCTGGGAGCCGTCGATGAAGGAGGTGATGGTGTTGAGTTGCTGGAGGGGGTTGGCTTTGGAGGTGCCGGTCTTGGGATCGGTAATGGAGCGGGTGTCGGGGATGACCTGGGTGCCGGTGGAATTGGGATCGAAGGAGGGATCGCCGGTGGGGACGGTGATGTTGATGGGGATGGAGCCGGTGGTGGTGAGGTCGATGTCGTGGTCGAGGAACTGGCCGAAGACGTAGACCATGTCGGAGAGGTTGCGGTTGTTTTCGAGGTCGGCGAGCTGGGTGTTGAGGGCGTTGGAGACGGCGCGGGCGGAGGGGCGGTTGGCGCCGGCGAGGGCGGAGATGCCATCGGCATAGGCGGCGGCGGCTTTTCGGAGGAGGTCGGTGTTGGCGGCGCCCCAGGTGGTGTGGGCGAGGTTGTTGTTGAGGCCGTTGAGGGATTCGATGGCGGCGGCGGCGACGACGGTGTAGAGGGTTCGGGATTCGAGGGGTTCGATGTGGGGGAGGGGGCGGGTGTTGCGGGTGTGGCGTTTGCCGGGGGTGCGCATGGGGGATCCTCCGCTACGAAGAGACAGGACAGGGAGGCTCGTGAACATCACGGGTCGGCTGTCCAGTGGTTGTCCCTGCGGGTGGCCGACCGCCGATGAAAGCGCGGGGTGGGCGCAAGCGCCCATGCGCGAGGTGCAGCGAGGCGAACGGACACATGCAGGGATGTCAAAGGGTGTGTGTGGGAGGCGAGCCGGTGCGGCGGGAGTGCGGGGTTGGGTCTGAGAGGTGGTGCGCGGGGCCGGGGGGGCCCGGGGGGGCCGGGGGGCCGGGGATGGGCGCGCGGTGCAGACCGAACGAGCACAGGGGAAAGGGGCCGGTGAGGCGGCTCGGTTTCGCTCCTCGGGAGGTAGGTGCTCAGCGGTGGGGTGGAGGTTTCAGGAATTTTGCGATGGCAACATTTGGTGGAATCTGACGGGAAGTGCAGAAGGTGCCAGCGCCACCAAGAGGTGGAGGGCGTGCCGCGCGGGGGCTGCGATGTGCGGGGCAGGACCTGGTTAGTTTTCGACCATCGGTGGATCCAGGCGGAACGTGTCCGGGCCGGCGGGAGGCAACGGGCGCACCGGGTCGAGCGTGACGTTGAATTCGACCGGGGCGGGTTCCATGCGTGGAGAGATGTTGTGGATGACGACGTCGTGCTCGGCGTAGAAGGGCGGGCCGATGAGGAGTTTGAAGTAGGCATTCCCGGAAGGGACGCGCAGGGAAAAGGAGCCATCGGGGCCGATGGCGACGCGGTGGGGAGAGTCGCCCGAATTGGGGCGGTAGTCGTCGAAGGCCATGACGTAGGCATCGCCGCCGGGGTGGAGGTGCTGGTGGGTGGCGGCGTCGAGGAGTTGTCCGTGCACGACACGTCCCTCGATCAGCTGCATGTCGGGGGCGGTGACTTTGCGCGGGAAGGGAAGTTCAAGGGAATCGACGGCACGGGCGGTGTCGGTCGATTCGTCGAGGCAGGGCAGGACGTTGTAAGTGCCCGGGAGGAGCGACGTGAGGAGGTAGCGGCCATCGCCGTCGGTAAAGGCGGGCGGCGCCCAGGCGGCCGCAACATCACGGGGAGCGTTGCGCGAAACGTGGGCGGCGCGAACCGCGATGCCCGCGGCAGGCTTGCCGCTGCGGTCGAGAATGCGCCCGGAGATGGCGCCGGCGCGGCCCGTGAAACGAAGGTTGCAGGGCTGGCCGGGCACGCGAAGGAAAGCGCGCAGGGGGACGAAGGCCGGGTGGACAGCCATGAGGAACACCTGCCCTTGACGGGCAGGTGGTCGAGGCGGAAAGAGCCGTCCGGGCCCGAGGTGGTGGAAGTGTGGGGAAGCGGGCCGGGGAAAGCGTAGCCGTTGAAAAAGGCAGCCGGGAGGGCCGGATCGTCGTGGACATCCGGCACGTGGATGAGTGTGGGGAAGAGGGTGGCGCCGACGACCGGCTGGTCGTCCGGGTCGAGGACGATGCCGGTGAGGCTGGCGGGTTCCACGGTGGAGAGAACCAGGTGGGCGGGCATGGCCGGGAAATCCGTGGGATTGGCGCGAACGAGGGTGGCCGTCGGCGGGATGGCATCGACGAGGTAACGCTCCAGGGGTTGCAGGGCAGGCTGATCGTGGAAATCGAAGGCGCCATCCGCACCAGTGGTGACGGAAGCGAGAACGGTTTCAATGTCGAAAGGGCTGCGCTTGATGAGGTGGACTGGGACGCCGGGGGCCGGGCGGCCGGAGGGGAGTTGCACGTGGCCGGCGATGTGGAGCGGGGCGGGGGCGGTGTCGGGGCTGGTGGCCGACGGCGCTGCGGCAATGAGCAGGAGGGGGAAGAGGAGGAGAGATTTGTGCGGCATCGGGAAGCTCCTTACGTGCGAATAGTGGCGCGCCCCGGGCGGCGTTGCAAAGAAAAAACGTGGGGACGCGGGCATGTGCGGCGTCGGCGCCGATGGGTGTGCGGCAATGGGAGCGTGGGCGGAACTTGCGGGAGGGCGGTGCGTCGAAGGCACGGTGAAGGACCGCGCGTTATGCTTGCGTGAATACGAGGGTCATTTTTGCCGGGTGGGTGTTCCGAAGGAGTTTTCAGATGTGTATCAAAAGTTCGGTGTTGCTTGCGGGCGTGGTGGGCGGCGTGGTGGGGATTGCCAGTGCCGCCCAGGCGGCCCCTGCGGGTGCTTCGGCGGGCAACGCTTTCGCCACGTCCGCCAATGCGTTTGCGCTGGATCTTTATCCGAAGGTCGCGGCGGGTGATCCACATGGAAACCTGTTTTTCTCGCCCTACTCGATCAGTACGGCGCTGCGCATGGCGGCGGCGGGGGCGAAGGGGAAGACGGCGGCGGAATTTGCGAGCACGCTGCATGTGAAGGGAGATGCGAGCGCGGGGGCGGCGGCGCTGATGGGGCAGTTGAACGGGAAGGGGGAGGGCGGGGCGCGGGCGTTTTCGCTGACGGTGGCGAATGGGTTGTGGGTGGACCAGCATTTTCCGATTTTGCCGGGGTACACGGCGGCGCTGCAGAAGACGTTTGGGGCGGCGGATGCGTTTCCGGTGGATTTTGCGGGGAATGCGGAGGGGGCGCGGAAGACGATCAACACGTGGGTGGAGGAGCACACGAACAAGAAGATCACGGACCTGGTGGGTGCGGGGGCGCTGACGGCGGACACGCGGGTGGTGCTGACGAACGCGATATATTTCAAGGCGTCGTGGCAGACGCCGTTTGAGGTTTCGGGAACGGAGAAGCAGCCGTTTCATGCGGCGGGCGGGAAGGAGGTGAGCGTGCCGCTGATGCACCTGCAGCATTCGTTTGGGTATCAGGAGACGGAGGGGGCGCAGGTGGTGGTGCTGCCGTATACGACGGGGGCGCGCGGGGGCTCGGACCTGGAGATGGTGGTGGTTCTGCCGCGGAAGGTGGATGGGCTGGCGGGG
>JBEHXY010000411.1:0-3850 GCA_048498455.1 Planctomycetota bacterium
GGGCGGGGCGACACGGGTGATGGAAATGCCCGTAAGAATCGCGGCGTTGCGCTGCAGCATGTCATGTTTGGTGCGGCGGAAAGCGCGGCCGCGGGTGGCGCAGTCCCAGTCCTGCCCGGACCATTCGAGGACGTCGGTGGCGGAGAGGGCGGGGACGGGGGAGGCAGTGAAGTCGGGTTCGCTGGTGGGGAGCGGCCGGCGGTTGAAGGGGCAGACGTCCTGGCAGATGTCGCAGCCGACGAGGAAGTTGGCGGCTTGCATCGGGGCGTGGAATTCGGAGGGGATGTCGCCGCGGTTTTCGAGGGTCTGGTAGCTGATGCATTTGACGGCGTCGACGCTGTAGGGGCTGATGGCGGCGGTGGGGCAGGCGTCGATGCAGCGGGTGCAGGTGCCGCAGTGGTCGGTGATGGGGGAATCGGGGGCGAGGTCGAGGGAGAGGACGAGTTCGCCGAGGAGGAAGTAAGAGCCGTGGCGGGGGTGGAGGAGGAGGGTGTGTTTGCCGACCCAACCGAGGCCGGCGCGCTGGGCGAGTTCGCGTTCGAGGATCGGGCCGGTGTCGGTGTAGGCGCGGGCGTGGAAATCGTGCGGGGCGAGGAGAGCGCGGAGCTGCTGTTCGACCGTTTTGAGTTTGGCTTCGATGACTTTGTGGTAGTCGCGGCCCCAGGCGTATTTGGCGATTTTGGCGGAATCGGGAGGGGCGAAGGCGGGATCGGCATGCGCGGGGGGCGGCTGGAAATAGGCGAGGGCGACGCAGAGGACAGAGCGGGCCCAGGGGAATTTGCGGGTGACGTCGAGGCGTTCGTCGATGTTTTTCTCGAGGTAGTGCATCTCGCCATGCTTGCCGGCGGCGATCCAGTCGCGGTATTGCTGGTCGTAGCGCGTGGGGGCGGCGCGGGCGATGCCGGCGACATCGAAGCCGGCGTCGAGGGCGAGCGCTTTGAGGCGCGCGGGGAGATCTGGCGGGAGGGGCACATCGGGGGAAGCGAACATCGCGGGAATTATAGGGTAGACTGGGGCGGATTCCTGAGGAATTGCGGAGTGCGTGGTGCGAAAAAGGACGGTGTTGCTGGCGGCGATCGGGGTGGTGCTGGGCGGGGTGCTGGGGTGGTGGTATTGGCCGGCGGCGCCGCTGGTGCCGGATTTTACGACGCCGGTGGGGAAATTTCGGGAGCCGCTGCCATACCGGATCGTGTCCTTTCACCGGGGGCGTGCGGATAAGAACCTGATCAAGCTGGCGCATCAACTGGGGTTCAACGGGGTGCAGTTTCAGATCGAGGGGTCGAACGTGGCGGGGCTGATGGATTTCTCAGAGCGGGACGCGGAAGAGCACCTGGTGGATTACTGTCACTCCCTGGGGATGCAGGTGACGGTGTGGGTGCATGAGCTTTCGGATCTGCCGGGAGAGGGGTCGCCGGAGTTTGCGGGGCCGGTGGCGGAGGGGAACGAGAAGCTGTGGGCGTATTTGTCGGGGCGGTATGAGTGGCTGCTGACGAAGATTGTGCCGAACGTGGATGGGCTGGTGCTGACGGTGGTGGAGACGGACGTGAACGCGACCAGCGCGCCGCTGATGAAGCGGGTGGTGGGGCTGATCCGGAAGAAATGCGAGGAGCATGGAAAAAGTTTGATCGTGCGGACGTTCGTGTGGACGCCGGAGGAATTTGCGGGGGTGATGGGAGCGGTGCGGGAGCTGCCGCCGGACACGGTGGTGATGAGCAAAATCGTGCCGCAGGATTGGCAGATGCGGGGCGGGTTTGCGGCGGAGCTGGGGGCGGTGGGGAGCGAGAAGCAGATCGTGGAGTTTGATGTGGCGGGGGAATATTTTCTGCGGAACAGCGTGGCCAACTGCATGGTGGGGCTGCTGAAGAAGCAGATGGATTATGCGGTGAGCAAAGGGGCGGCGGGGATTTGTGTGCGGGTGGATCGGGAGGATTCGGATGTGCTCTTCACGCCCAACGAGGTGAACTTGTGGGCGCTGGGGATGTGGGCATCGGGGGCGGCGAACGATGAGGCGGGGGTGTGGGATGCGTGGGCGAAATATCGGTATGGGGAGAAGGCGGCGGCGGGGGTGAAAAAGGCGCTGGAGCCGACGGGCGGGGTGGTGGCGGAGATGCTTTCCATCGGACCGTTCACGTTCGGAGACACGCGGTCGTTTCCGCCGCTGCCAAGCGAGGATCCGTTTTCGCAGAACTGGCAGAACTGGAAATGGGACAAGGCGTATGGCAAGGCGCACAGCGACGCGGAGCTGGGAGAGCCGGCGTTTGTGGAGGGGGTGGCGAAACAGAAGGCGGAGGCGGCAGCGACGGCGGCGAAGTGCCTTGCGGACCTGGAGGCGGTGAAGGGGGAGCTGTCGCCGGTGGAGTATGCGATTTTGCGATCGAAGCTGGAGGGGAACCGGGTGCAGTTGTCGTTTCGGGCGCCGATGGCGATGGCGGCGCTGCATTACCGCGCCTGGAAGTACGGGCCGGGCGGCGGGCGGGAGGCGGCACGGAAGGCATACCTGGAGGATGTGGCGGCGGTGCGGGCGGCGGCGATGGCGATCCCGGATCCGGGGGAGCTGGTGACGTACAAGCAACGGGTATGGCGGGTGGGCGCGGCGGAGGGGGTGGATCGGGATGCGGTGTTCAAGTGGGCGTTTGAGGCGGGGAAGCTGGTCCCGGGGTGAAAACTCAAACCTCAAAACGCAAAACCGTGGGTGCGGGAGGTTGGCGCTTGGGGCGGGGAGATGGACGCCGCGACGTGGCAAGCCCGCTCGAGCGATTGTGCAAAAGGCGAGCGTGGGATCAGGGGGTAAGGGCGTTGCGCAGCAGGTTGACGGTGTCTTCGGATTCCAGGTTGGATTTGCCGAAGCCGGGGAGGGCGCCGAGGGCGGCGGCTTGTTGCTGGGCGTCGGGCTTGTCGGAGACGAGCATCGTTTTGAGGTCGGGGTGGGAGGTTTTGAGCGCGGCGATGACGTCGAGGCCCGGAGAGCGGTCGACGTTGAGGATGCGGTTGACCAGGACGAGACTGTAGGGATGTTTGGCGGCGTAGGCGAGGGCCTGCTCCTTGGTGTCGGCGCGGTCGACAGTGGCGTGGAGTTCGGAGGTGAGCAAGCGGCGGAGGCGGGGGCCGTCGATGCCGCACTGGCCGACGTCGAGAATGCGGGTTTGCAGGGACATGGACTCTCTCACAGAAGGACGACGGAAATCAGCCACGGACGGACAGGGAGGAACAGCGATCACGTTCAGGTAGCTGCGGAAGCGAGGGGCGCGGCGGCGACAAGGGTGGTGGTGATGACGGGGGCGCGCTGGGGCGTGGGGGCATCGATCAGGGAGCGGAGGCGGTGGGTGCAGGTGACGGCGAGGGCGCCATCGCCGACGGCGAAGCCGACGCGCTTGGTGGCGCCGGCGCGAACGTCGCCAGCGGCGAGGATGCCGGGGATGGAGGTTTCGAGGGGGCAGGGATCGCGGTTCGCCAGCGGCCAGCGGCCGGCGGATTTGACGTCGACCCCGGTAAGGATGTACCCGAGTTTGTCCTTGGCGATGTCGGCGGGAAGCCAGTCGACGTGGGGTTCGGCGCCGATGAAGACGAAGATGGCGGCGGCGGGCAGGCGGGAATCGGGGGAGCCATCCTTGTGGGTGAGGGTGAGGGCTTCGATGCGGCGCGTGCCGTGGACTTCGGAGATTTCGGTGTTGACGTGGACGTGGATGTTGGGGGTGGCGCGGATGCGTGCGGCGAGGTAGTCGGACATGCCGGGGCCGAGGGCGGGGCCACGAATGAGCATGTGGACGGTTTTGGCGCAGCGGTCGGCGAGGAACATGGCGGCCTGGCCGGCGGAGTTGCCGGCGCCGACGACCGCGACATCCTGGTCGTG
>JBEHXY010000412.1:0-3833 GCA_048498455.1 Planctomycetota bacterium
GTGGGCGTCAGCGGCTGGTGCGGGTGTGGAGGATGGCTCCGCAATTGGCGAAGTGGCGGGCCTGCTCCTCCGTGTAGCGGGCATCGCGCAAATCGACCAAGTAAAAGTCGGTGTCCTCCACGTGGGCCCCGCGGAGGTCGGCGCCGCAGAGGTTGGCCTTGCGGATTTCCTCGGGGGGCTTGTGGGTTTGATCCAGGCAGTCGTCGCTGTAGAAACCGGTGCGGGTGCCTTCCGAGGCGATCGGGCTGCAGACAAGACCCGAGCGCGAGGAACCCATGTGGAAGGTGGCGCCATGGAAGTTGGCGCTGCGAAGGTCGGCGTCGGGCCAATCGACGTCCGCAAGACCGGTGTTGCGGAGGTCGGCACCGTTGAAGTTGACGCCCGGCATGCGGGAGCCGGTGAAGAGGGAGCGGCTGAGAAAGGCGGCGGAAAAATCGGGGGCGATCAGGCTGACGCCTTCGAAATTGGAATCGGGCAGGCGGGCGTTCTGAAAACTGGCGCCATCGAGGGTGCAGCCGCGGAAGTCACAGGCCACGCAGAAGGCGGAGCCGAGGTCGGCGTGCGAAAAATCGGTTTCAGGGAACCGCGCCCGTTCGAAGGTGGCGGAGCGCAGGGAGGCGCGAACGAAGCGTGTGTTGGTGAGCGAGCTGCGCTGCAACAGGATGCCATCAAGACGGGCGTTCTCAAAGGTGGCGTTGGCGAGGTCGGCGCCGGAGAAGTCCGCGCCGGTGAGGATCGCGCCGGTGAAATCGGCGCCGCGAAAGTTGGCGTTGCAGGCTTCGAGGCGCGGCATGCAGGCCCCGCGCCAGCACACGCCGGGGAGGTTCACGTCACGCAGAAAGGCGAGCGGTTCGTTGCCTGGCGACCACTGGGGATCCAGCGTGCAAAGCAGGGTGACCGCGGTGGGCTGCTGGGGAATGCGGTGGAGGGCCTCGATCAAGGCGGCGCGGGCCGTGGGGCTGGCCCGAAGCCGCGGCGCGGCAGCCCTGCGCAGGCGCTCGGGGAGATGGCGGCGCAGGAGGCGCGGTTCCCGGCTCTCGACCTGGTGCACCAGCGAGTCCGCGGCAAGCAGAGAACGGATATAGCTGTGACGCAGGAGCGGAAAGGGCGCCTGGGCGTGGGCGCGAACATCCACCAGGGGACCGGAGGTGAGAAAGCGATCGAGCGCGACTTCGGCGATCCTGGCATATTCGCCCGGTGCAGCGAACGTCGCATCGAGTAGGCGGCGGAAGGCCGTGGCGAGCTCACGGAGGCTTTCGTCGGCGGCGAACGCGTCGAGGGCAAGGGTGCAGAGTTCAGGAATGCCTTCCAGGGCGTCGAGGTCTGCGACATCGGCGAGGCGGGCCATGACGGAGCGGCAGCGGGTGGGGTGGTTGGCCAGGAGGTACTCGATGAAATCGTCCTGCGTCCACGGGGCGAGTTCGAAGGAGAGCAGGATGGAGGGATCCGGCTGCAGGGACGTGTGGATGCGGATGGTGGGGGCATCGACCACGATCAAGGGCCACGGGACGATCGCATCTCCCGGTTGGAGCGGGGTGTCATGAAACTCGAAGGCGGCGCCGGGGAACCGCGCGCGCAGGTACGCGAGAGCGGAGGATTTCCCCGAACCCGGCCCCCCGCAGACATGAAGCAGCGCCGGGCGGCCACTGTCGACGAACGGGGCGATGAACTGATCGAGGGGCAGGGCGTATCGCCGGGTGCGGCATGCACGCGCGGCCGCACCAGCACGCGGGCGTTGGACGGCACGAAGGGTGGGGGAAGGTCCGCCATGGGGTTATTGTACAATTCACCGGTTCCCCAGCGGCATGATTTCCCGGCGGATGGAGGATGGCGATGCGCAGGATCATCACGACGGCGGCGACGGTGGTGGCGATTCTCCTGGCGCAGCGGGCCTTCGCTGCCGATGCCGACGATGTGCGGGCCGCGATGAAGAAAAACGCCGAGCAGGTGGCGGCCGGGAAACTGCTCGACGCCCTCGACGGCTACTACACTGTCAACGACGGCGAGCGCGAGATGGCCCGGGCGATGGTGGAGACCGATGCGGCGACGGGAAAGCTGGAAAACGTGGTGCGTAAGAAACTCGGGGACAAGGGGTGGGAGGGTCTGGCGACCACGGTCCATGCCGTGCCGCGGGGCGGCGGCGAGGCGATCAGTGTGAAGGTGGAGGGGGACGTGGCGACGGTGACCTGGCCGGGCGAAGCGTCGCCGCTGCTGTTTCGGAAAGTGGGCGGCGCGTGGAAGGTGTCGGTGCCCGACATCATGAACTGGGCGATGAAAGAGGGCGGGGCGAGCGACGCGCAGGCGCGGGAACTGGAGGGGCAGGTGCTGGAGGTGTCGGTGGACCGCATCCGGCGGATGGTCAGCGGGCTTTCCTGGCTGGCGCTGGAGGTGGAGGCGGGGAAGTATGCGTCGGCGGAAGCGGTGAAAGCCGCGGCGGCGACAGTGATGAAGCCCAAGCGGAAGTAAGCCCCCCCTACCGCGCCGTGAGAACGAGGAAGTCGTCAGATGTTGGCGCCCACGTCCAAATGGATGCCGCACTCTTTTTTCTCGCTGCCGGACCAGCGGCCGGCGCGGGCGTCGTCGCCTTCGCCGATGGCGCGGGTGCAGGTGAGCGGGTTGCAGCCGATCGACAGATAGCCCTTTTCCCACAGCGGGTGGTGCGGCAGGTTGTGTTCCTTCATGTAGTAGAACACGTCGCGGCTGGACCACTTGAGGATCGGCGAGACGGCGTAGCAGTTGTTCCGCGGCGACCACTGCACGACCTGCATCTTGGCGCGGGTGGCGGATTGGTCGGCACGCACGCCGCGGATCCAGGCGGCGGGGGCGAGCGTGCGCATCGCGCGGTCCATCACCTCGTTTTTGTTGGCGCCGCAGCAGGCGTCGACGTTGTTGCGGCGGGTGGGATCGGGTTCGCCATTGATCGACAGCCAGGTGAGCGGCTCGTTGAGCGTGCGGAACTCGCGAATGTTGAGGTGAAAGCGGGTCTGCATCTCGGTGAGGAAGGCGAGGGTTTCCGGGAACAGGTAGCCGGTGTTGATCACGACCACGGGGATGTCGGGGAAGACCTGCGTGGCGAGGTGGATGGAGCACATGGAATCGGCGCCGAAGGAGGAGGTCATGATGAGACCGCCGGTGCCGGTGGCGGGGTCGGGCGGTCCGAACGCCTCAAAGGCCCACTGAAGGATTTCGCGAGGGTGAAGGGTCGCCAGGCGTGCGTTGAGGGCGTCGAGGGCCTCGGGAGTGAAGCGGGGCCCACTAAGAGTCGCAGGTGCAGGTGGCGCGTTGGGGGGCAGGGCGGTATTCATGATGATCTATTGTAGCACTTAAACGAACGTGGCGTGGCGGCGCTGCTTCCATTTGGCTTCGAGGGGTGGAAGTACCGATGCGGGCACCCGCAGATTGCAGCGGCCGCGGCCCAGCACGACATCGGGCTTATGCGACCCGTGAAAATCGGACCCGCCGGTGGGGATCAGGTTGTATTTTTTCGACATTTCCAGCATCAGGGCGGTGGCCCGTTCGTCGTGATCGCAGTGCCAGACCTCGATGCCGTCCATGCCGGCCTCGGCCAGGTGGTTGATCACCGTGGCAAGATGGGCAGGGTTTTCGGTCTTGAGCTGGACGGGATGGGCCACCGTCGCCACGCCGCCGGCATCGTGGATGCAGTCGATCGCCTGGCGGGGGGTCAGCCGCTCCTTGGGGAAAAAGGCGGCGCCGGTGGTGCCCAGGTAGGCATCGAACGCCTGCTTGATGGTGGCCACGCAGTTGGCCCGGACCAGGGCCTCGGCGATGTGCGGGCGGCCAATGACCACGTCCGCGCCGGGCGGCACTTTTTC
>JBEHXY010000413.1:0-3808 GCA_048498455.1 Planctomycetota bacterium
GGCTCAGGCCCAGACCGGAATGCAGGCCGGTCTGTGAGCGGGCGGCATCTTTTCGCCAGAAGCGTTCGAAAAGACGGTCAACGTCGGCGGCGGTGAGCGTGGGGGCGGCGTTTTCCACGCGAATGCGGCACTCCTCTTCGGCGCCCGAGAGGCGGAAGGTGACCACGGTGCCGGTGGGGGCGTAGCTGACGGTGTTCTGCAGCAGGTTGCCCAGGAGGACCGAGAGCAACTGCGGATCGGCGCGAACGGTGGTGCGGTCGCTGGTTTCCCAGTGCACATCGAGGCCGCGCGACCGCGCGGTTTGCTCGATGGATGCCCAGCACTCGCGGAGGACGTGTTCCGCATCGACCGCGATGTTGTCGGCGACGAGATGGCCGCCGTCGGCGCGGGCCAGCATCAGCATGTTGTGCACGAGAGATTGCATCTGGGCGACCATCGCCATGGAGCGGTCGATGGCCTGCTCATAGGCGGCGGGTTCGCGGGGGCGGGTCCGGCAGACCTCGAGGGTGGTGCGGATGCCGGCGAGGGGGGTGCGAAGCTCGTGGGCGACGTCTGCGGTGAAGGCGCGTTCGCGGTCGAGGGCCTCCGCGAGGCGGGCGAGAAGCTCGTTGAGGCGATCCACGACGGGCCTGAGTTCCGTCGGCAGACCAGCGACCGCCAGCGCCACGCCGGGCTGGCTGGCATCCACGGAGGCAATGGCGCGGGAGAGGCGGCCGACTGGGCGGGTCGCGCGATGCACGACCGCTGCGAGGACTGCCATGAGCACGCTGAGTCCGGCGGCGGAGGTGAGCAGCGTCGTCCAGCGCAACCGCTCGAGACTGTTATCAAGATCGGTGCTGTCGCGAGCCATCGCAATCGCGGCCGGCGGCGGCGGCACGAGGGTGGGTTCGTGAGAATCGATGATCGGGGTAAATGTGAGCAGCAGCAGTCGGCCGCGCCGGCCGTCGGGCAGGGTGCTCCAGTCGATTTCGGATGTCTGCGGGAGTGCGGCGAGTTCGCCGCCGGCGAGGGATCCGGAACGGGCCAGGGGCTTGCCGGCGGTCCAGATTTCGAAGTATTGGGGGCCCTCGCGAACGGAAAATTCGGGCATGGTGGCGGGGTCAAAATCGAAATGAATTTCCCGGCCGTCCCATTCCACCATGGAGGCGATGGCCAGGGCACGGGACCGGAGGGCATCGTCGAAGCTATCCAGCAGGGTGCGGCGTTCGACCGTATCGAGCGCGAACCCCAGCACGATGAACACGGCCGTGCAGGTGACGATCGTTCCAGCGAGCAATTGGCCGCGGAGGGAAGGCATCAGGTCCCCTCGCCACGGTCGGCCAGCATGTAGCCCTGTCCGCGGCGGGTGTGCAGCAGCCGCGGCAGGCCGGGGCGTTCAATCTTTTTGCGGACAAGCCCGATGAAGACGTCGATGACGTTGCTTTCAAGGGCGGCGTTGGCGTCGTAGAGGTGCTGCCAGATTTCGGTGCGGGAAACCACGCGATTGGCGTTGACGGCAAGGTATTCGAGCAGTGTGTATTCGCGCCCGCTGAGGTCGACGGCGGCGCCGGCCCGCCGGACTTTGCGGCGCGTGAGGTCGATCTCGAGATCGGCGATGCGGATGATCGTGGCCTTGGTGTCATACTTGCGGCGCACCAGGGCGCGGACACGCGCGAGCAACTCGCCGAAGACGAAAGGCTTCACCAGGTAATCGTCGGCGCCGGCATCAAGGCCGAGGATGCGGTCGGAGGCAGCGTCGCGGGCGGTGAGGACCAGCACGTGCGCGGGGCACGCGGCGGCGCGGAGCGTCTTGAGGATGGTAAGGCCATCGACCTTGGGCAGCATGAGGTCAAGGATGATGACGTCGTGCTCGTTGGAGCGTGCCTTCCAGAGGCCGGACTCGCCATTGTCGGCAGCGTCGACGGCGAAGCCCGCTTCCTGGAGCCCCTGCACGAGGGCCTCCCGCAGCGGACCGAAGTCTTCGATGATCAGGACACGCATAGACGCAGCAGTATAAGGAAGAAAAGAAGATCGGGGACCCCACGAACCCCGATCTTCACCTGTGGAAAGACCATGGCAAGGGCATCTTAAACCCGAACAATGAAGCCAGCATGAAAAGCCGCCATCGTGGCGGGTTACTGCTCCACCGCGGCCGTCGTGTGGAAACGGCCGAAGCGAAGGGCAAGTGTCGGCATCACCAGCAAATTGAGGAGCGTCGAGGTGGCCAGACCGCCGAGGATGACCACCGCCATGGGCCCCTCGATTTCGCGGCCGGCTTCACCGGTGCCCATCGCCAGGGGAAGCAGGCCCATGCCCGTGACGAGGGCGGTCATGAGGATGGGCACGAGGCGTTCGGATGCGCCGCGCACGGCGGTTTCCTTGCCCCAGGTCATGCCCTCGACACGAACGAGATGCTCGAAGTGCGAAAGCAGCATGATGGAATTGCGCGTGGTGATGCCGAAGAGGGTGACGAAACCCACCATGGCGCCAATGGACAGCGTACCGAGCTTGAGATGCGTGAGGGCGTCGGCGGGGTTCGCGCGGAGAAGCGCCCAGCCGGGGAAGGAATGGTCCTGGCTGGTGAGCATGATCGCAAGCACGCCGCCGACCACCGCAAAAGGAAGATTCACCAGCAGCAGCACCAGGTTGCGAAGATTGCCGAAGACGATGGCCAGCAGAATGAGGATGCCCACGCCGGCGATGGCGGAGTGCAGGAGCAACTGGTTTCGGGCGGCGGCTTCGGCCTGGGCTTCCCCGGCCCAGTCTGCATGAACCGCGTCGGGTAGTTCAAGCTTATCCGCTTGCTTCCGTGCGGCCGCGACGAAGGTGGAAGTGTCCACGCCGGTCGGGTCGCAGGTGACGGTCTGCCGGCGCTGCGCGGCTTCGTGCAGGATGTCCGCGCGGCCCACATCCTGGTAGACATCGGCAAGCTGACGAGCGGCATCCGCGTGCCGGCGGCGTTCTGCACGATGAGGTCCTGCACCTGCTCCGGACTTGAGCGAGCGGCAGGGGCGCTGATGACCACCACGTCGGTCACCTCTGTGCCTTCGTAGGATTGGCCGACGACTTCGCCCTCGAAGGCCACCTGCACGGCCTCGAGCACTTCCATGGGCTTATAGCCCAGCTGGATGAGCTGCTCCGGCCGCGGCCGCACGACGAGCCGCGGTCCCTTCGGCGGCGACTTGACCTGCACTTCCCCGGCGCCGGGCACCTTCGCCAGTGTGTCGGCGACATCCCGTGCGGCGGAATCCAAGTCATCAAGATTGTCGCCAAAAAGGTTCACCACCACGGCGGCCTTCTCGCCGGAGATCGATTCCGCGATGCGGTCACCCAGGAAAGTGGTGACTTCGTGCGTCACCAGCCCGGGAAAAGTCTCGATGATTTCACTGATCTTCTGTTCAACCAGGGCCTGCTGGGCGCCGCTGACATTGTCCTCGAGGTTGATGTGGAACTCGCTCATTTCCGGGCCCCAGGTATCTTCGCCCAGCTCGGAGCGGCCGATCTGCTGCTCGATGGTTTTGACATGGGGTATGGCGAGGAAGAGGGTGGAAAGCCGTTCACCCACCCGCCGCATCTCGGCCAGCGAGGTGCCCGGCGCCATGCCGGCGCCGACCACGAAATGGCCCTCGCGGAACTCGGGAAGAAATTCCTCGCCGAAGAAAGGCAGCGACCCGAGCACCACGATGCACATGACCGCGACGATCGCCACCATCACCGCACCGTACCGCATCACACCCGAGAGGAAACGCTGGTAGCCGGACTTGAGTACCCGCTGCAGCCAGGGGTCGTGGGCCTTTTGAACGCCCTTGTGGAAAAAAATCAGCGCCAG
>JBEHXY010000414.1:0-3799 GCA_048498455.1 Planctomycetota bacterium
CCGGCGGCTCCCTCAACGTCTGGCAAACCGACTACAACGACACCATCACCGGCTTCAAAGGCTACATCTACCCCGAATTCAAAGGCTATTACGCCAACGTGAAATGGGCCCAGCTCTCCACCTCCGCCGGCCCCATCACCCTCTCCCTCCACGACGACGCCAACTTCCTCCAGCTCCTCACCCCCACCCAGACCGAACCCGCCCTCCAGGGCAAAACCGGCGTCAAATACCCCGCTGCAGGCCTTTCCATCCTCCACGCCATTCCCCCCATCGGCTCCAAATTCAACGGCCCCGAAACCGGCGGACCTCAGGGCCAGCCCACCACCGCCACCGGCGATTACCACGCCACCTTCAGCCTCTACTTCGGAGACCCCGCCCGCTGATCACCCGGTAAAACACCAAACAAACATCCGTCATCCCCCCCCTCCATGCGCGGTGCGAAAAGCGGCAAACCTTGCCCCGTTTCGCGCCACTTTTTTTGCCGCCGCCCCCTCCCCTCTGTCCGAAAACACCCGCCCGCCCACCC
Organism: Planctomycetota bacterium; assembly: GCA_048498455.1. Classification (GTDB taxonomy): domain Bacteria; phylum Planctomycetota; class Phycisphaerae; order WQYP01; family WQYP01; genus CALCHA01. Next base: position 527 of record JBEHXY010000414.1, read on the forward strand.
CCGCCTGTCCACAAAAATACCCCTGTCGCTTTCACAACCTTCGCCAAAGTTCGCCCACCGATTTCCCGATAACCTAACTAAGGGAGCATGTTCCCGACCCCCCGCACCTCCCCCAGCGACTTTGGAAAGGCCGCCATGAACCTCCCGCTCCTCGAAAAGATCAAGTCCTCCGCCTCCCTCCCGTCGCTCCCCGCCATCGCCATTCGCACCCTCGAACTCGCCCGCAAGGACGATGTCAAAATCTCCGAACTCGCCGCCCTTATCACCAACGACCCCGCCCTCTCCTCCAAAATCCTCAAGACCGCCAACTCCCCCCTCTACGGCCTCTCCGCTCCCGTCTCCACCGTCTCCCGCGCCCTGGTCATCATGGGCCTCCAGGCCGTCAAAACCCTCGCCGTCACCTTCTCCCTCGTCCCCATCCTCAAGAAAGCCGCCGCCGGCTCCGACGCCTTCGACTACTTCCACTTCTGGAAACGCTCCCTTTACTCCGCCGTCGCCGCCAAACGCCTCGCCAGAAAACTCCGCCTCCCCTGCGAAGAAGAAGCCTTCCTCGCCGGTCTCCTCGCCGACATCGGCATCCTCGCCACGCAGTGCGTCCTCCGCCGCGACTACGATGCCGTCTACGCCCAGGCCGCCGGCGATCACGACCGCCTCCTCGAACTCTGCCGCGCCAAATACGACCTCACCCACCCCGAGGTCGGCGCCGCCCTCGCCTCCCACTGGCAGCTCCCCCCGATCCTCACCCGCCCCATCGCCTACCACCACCAGCCCGCAGGCGAAACCGATCCCGCCATCCGCCCCCTCGTCGATGTCGTCTACGTCGCCTGCATCATCGGTGATGTCTTCGCCTCCGCCTCCCCCGCCCACTACATCCGCCGCGCCCGCCAGGAACTCTCCGACCGCCTCAACCTCTCCCCGGTCGACGGCGAGGCCCTCCTCGCCGAAATCGGCGAACACACCGGCGATGCCGCACGCCTCTTCGAATTCGACATCGGCGAAGACCGCACCTACACCGAAATCCTCGAGGAAGCCCAGCAAACGCTCCTCCTCCTCTCCCTCCAGACCCACCAGCAGGTCCAGGCCGTCCGCCGCGAAAACGAATCCCTCCAGCTCCAGGCCAACACCGACTCCCTCACCGGCCTCGCCAACCGCACCCGCCTCAACGACTTCTTTGCCGAAAGCTTCACCCGCGCCGCACGCCTCAACACCCCCCTCTCCTGCCTCTTCATCGATCTCGACCACTTCAAAAACGTCAACGACACCTATGGTCACGCCGCCGGCGATGCCGTCATCCGCCGCGTCGCCGCCCTCATCAAGCTCGCCCTCCGCGACTCCGACCTCGCCGCCCGCTACGGCGGCGAGGAATTCGCCCTCATCCTCCCCGACACCGACGTCACCGCCGCCGTCAAATTCGCCGAATCCCTCCGCGCCTCCTTCGAAGCCGAAACCCTCCACTTCGAAGGCAAACCCCTCCCCTTCACCGCCTCCATCGGCGTCGCCGGCACCGACCACCCGGGCCACTTCCTCTCCCCCGCCCAACTCACCGCCGCCGCCGACAAAGCCCTCTACGTCGCCAAAGCCGCCGGCCGAAACTGCGTCCGCCTCTTCCGCCCCACCGTCACCACCACCCCCCGCCCCTCCCTCACCCACTAACCCCACCTGAGAAGCCGTTGCAAACCGGCCATCACGACAGAGAACCCAGAGCTCACAGAGTCCCCACCAAACCCCTCCGTGCTCTCGGTGCCCTCCCTGGTTCTAAAACGCCCGCAATTGTGAAAAAGCAAGCCGCCGCCCCGAAAACCCGTGCTTTTGAGCGCCCGGTTTGAACACCTGCGCTTTTGAAACCGCGTCTTACCCGCGCTTAACCCCGCTTATCTCACAAAAATCACCCCAAAAACTTCTCACTTGCCCACCGCGAAGAGCACCTGTGCCCGCCAAGGCTCCTTCTCCGTCGCTGCGCTGAAGGGCATCTCCGCGATTGGCGCCAGCACCACGCCCGCGGCCGGGCCGCTCGTCACCGAATACTTGCCGCCGCCCAGCGACTTTAAGTTCTCAACCGTCACGCCGTCGAGCTTCTGGTTGTCCGGCCCGCCCAGCACCAGCAGCCCGTGCCGGATCGTCCCCATTCCCTTCTTCGTCGCCACGTTATGCCCCGCCTCCGCATGCAGCTTCACCGGCAGCGTCAGCCGTAGCTCCCCCGCCTCCAGCCCCACCACCACAAACCCCTCCTTCCACTCGCCGGCCACTTCCTTCCCATTCACGCTCACCTTCACTCCCTCCTTCCCAAAACTCGGCGGCACAAAGAACCCGACCTTCTTCACGCCCTCCCCCTTGCCCTCCACCTTCAACACCACCTGCCCCTCCACCGGCCAGCCCGTCTGCTCCGTCACCTTCCACCCGCCAAGCGCAAACTGCCCATCCGCATAAAACGGCAGCAGCACCGTCTCGCCGCGCACCAAAGTCCGCGCCGCCATCGCACCCGACAAGCCCACCGCCCCGCGCATGTTGCAGCACCAAGGGACATCCCAGTGCCGATTCCCGATCCCCGCCCCGCCCATCGCCGTGAACACGTCACACCCGAATCCCCCCGTCGGCTTCTCCCCATACCCCAGCCCGTTGTAAAAAATCCGCTGCGCATCCTCGAGGTAATCCGCCTTCCCCGTCGCCCGCCACAGCTCCGTCGTCAGCAGGTACGCATCCACCATCGCGCAAGGCTCGCTCCAGCTCGGACGCCCAAACCAGTTCCAGTTCGCCTCCGTCTCCGTCATCGCCTCATCGTGATAGATCCGGTAAAACGCCTCCACCTTCGGCACCCACCCATGCTTGCCCCCGCTCGCCTCGTCATACAACAGCACGTTCCGTGCCGCGCACAGCGACGCGTGCGTCTGCGCCTGCACCGCCTTCACATCCGTCGACAAAAACGACTCCCCCGCCTCCTCGATCAACTTCTCCAGCGCCGGCGACGGCTCCATCTTCTCCGCCGCCACCAGCCCCTCCAGCATGATGTAGCAGCACCCGATGTCCGTCGACACCTTCCAGTCATTGATCACCCGCCCCGTCAACTTCCCCGCCGCCTTCCCCCCCGCATTCCGCGAGTCCGGCGTGTGCGGATAGGTCGCATACTTCCCCGCCAGCGGCAGCGCCAGATTCTCCAGAATCCGCTTCACCCACGCTTTCGGCCGCGGATCCCCGCTGTACGCCGCATACCGGCACAACCCCGAAATGAGCCACCCATGCCCCGAAATCTGCTGCTCATTGATCGCCGACAAATCC
>JBEHXY010000415.1:0-3789 GCA_048498455.1 Planctomycetota bacterium
GTGCGCATGCTCGTAAAAGTTCCCCTCATTTTTCTGCATCATCGACAGCGGGAAAAGGAACATGTTGTAGCCGTACGATTGCGGCCAGTCCGGCACCGCGAGCCCCGCATGAAACGCCGTGACCAACCCGCCGAAGGTGATCAGCGGCAGCGTCGCCGCGGCCAGCACCAATGCGAAAAACGCCGCCCACGAGACCGAGCTGCGCCGTGGGCTGGGAAACGGGATCGCGGCCGCCCCGCCGATGCCGGCGACCAGGGCGCTCGTGAAAATCGAACCGCTGAACCACAGCGCCGCGGAGGGTACCAGCGCCTGGTCATGCGTCGCCGTGTAATCGTGAATCAGCGATCCGAGAATGAGAATGTCCAGCAGCCCCGAGAGCGCGCCCGCAAGCACGCTCGCCAGAACGCCCCGCGGCGAATGGCGGGCGGTTAAAAATCCACCGACCAGCAGAACCAGCAGCATCGCCGCAACCGTGAACGGGCCGGGCGCATTGACCACCGGCATCCGGCAGATATACGCGGTAATCCACACCGCCACCGTCATGCCGAAGCCGGAAGCGAGGATGTCTCCACCCGCCAGGCGCACGGGACAGGGGGCCGGGGTCGTCGGAGTTAAGCTTTCCAGGGAGGATTCCACGGGCGATGCGGTTTGTAAGGACATGCGGGTCTCTTGTATGATGCCGGTCGTTGCGAAGCCTTCAGTTATAGGGCTCCGCGCTCTGGGGATGCAAGCGGGGCGGAGAGGAGCGACACGCGTTCATGCCCGAAGTTCAGCCAGTTTCTGCGCCTGTGAAAGTCGCTTCGGCCACCCATGGGGCCGGCCTTCTCCGATCGTACGTCGAGCTTGGCAAGGTCCGCCTCAACGCCATGGTCGTGGTCACCACGGCCCTGGGCTTTGTCGTGGGCGCAGCCAGCCTCTACCCCCCCACCATTGACTACCGCCGCCTCCTCTGGACCTGCCTGGGTACCTTCTTCGCCGCCGTGGGCGCCAGCGCCTTCAACCAGGCGATCGAAGGCCGCCGCGATGCGAAGATGCGCCGCACCTGCAAGCGTCCCGTGCCGGCGGGCCGGATCTCCCGCACCCACGCCGCCTATTTCGCACTGATGTGCACCATCGCCGGCGTGGCGATCATCTGCCCCACTTCCAACGGCCTGACCGCGGTCCTCGGGCTGCTCAACGTGTTTCTCTACGCCGCCGTTTACACCCCGCTGAAAACCCGCTCCACCACCAACACGCTCGTCGGCGCCGTCGTCGGCGGCATCCCGCCGGTGATGGGATGGACCGCCGCCACCGGATCGATCACCGCCGGCGCCATCGCCCTGGGCACCCTGCTCTTCGTCTGGCAGATTCCCCACTTCCTCGCCCTTGCGTGGATGTACCGCGAGGATTATGCCCGCGGCGGTTACAAGATGGTCTCCACGACCGATCCCACCGGCACACGCACGTCGGTCCTCGCCGTGATCTACTCGCTCGCCCTCATCCCGCCGTCGCTGGCCCTGTTTTACCTCGGCCATGCCAACGGTATTTTCGGCTTTGCCTCGATTCTGCTGGCCTGCGGGCTGGCCGTGCCGGCGCTGCTGTTCGCCGCGGACCGCACGCACAAGGCCGCGCGGCGGCTGTTCCTGGCGTCGATCCTCTACCTGCCCCTGTTTACCGTGCTGCTGATTCTCTGTGTCCAGACCCCGGTCGATCACATGGATGCCGGAATGGCCGGTCATGCCAGCAAACCCACCGAGGCTTTTATCAATCCTGAAAGCGCGCCCTGATCCGGCGTGTCGCCCTGATCCCATGAACAACCCGCCATCAACTTCCACCGGCGAAAAGCCGCCGGAACGCCTTTTTACTTTTGCCTCCATCGGGTGGGTGCTGCTGCTGGCGGGGTTCTTCTCCCTGGTGGCCGCCGCCATCGTGCTCTACCCCGTCTACGAGACCGGCTTTCATCAGGCGGTCGGCGATGGCCACAACCCCGACACCTACGGCTTTGACCTCTCCAACCTGGCGATCGACCGCGATCTCCTCACGGGCTCCGGGACGGCCAAGGATGGCATCCGCGCCATTCCCGCGGCCCTGGTCGAAACCGGCACACCGGCGCAAGTGGAGCTGATCCACAAGAACGAGCATCTGAACTTTCTGACCAGTTCTGACCGCGTGATTGGCCTGACGATCAACGGCGAAACCCGTGCTTACCCCGTGCGCGTGCTCAACCGCCACGAGGTGATCAACGACACCCTGGGGGGAACGCCGGTCGCGGTGACCTGGTCGCCGCTGTGCGATTCGGCGGTCGTGATCGACCGGCGCATCGACGGCCCGACCGCGCCTCCGGTGGAGTTCGGCGTTTCGGGACTGCTGGTGGATTCCGACCTCGTGGTGTTTGATCGCCGCCCGGGCGCGAAAGGCGAATCCCTCTGGCCGCAGTTGGCGCTGAAGGCGGTGTCAGGGCCGCTGGTCGGGCATGAATTGCCGCTGGTGCCCTACACGCTGACGACCTGGAAGGCGTGGACGGACGCCCATCCCGCGACCCGCGTGGTGCTGGGGCTGCGGACGCTCAAGGTGCAATACACCTACGAGCCGTACAGCACCTATCTGTCGAATGATGAACTGAAGTTTCCTGTCTATCCGGTGTGGGGGCAGGCAGGGGTTCCGCGAAAGACACAAATCGTCGTGACCGGCACGCAGGGAGGGCACTGGGTGGCCCACTTCGCCGGGCCGGGGGGAACGTCACTCGCTGCGGCAATCGCGCCGGCAACAACAACAGCGACCGCGGCGGTGACGCAGCCCGAGGAGATCACCCTCAACACCTTTGTGTTCGCGTGGTATGCGCAGCACAAGGACGACACGGATTACTCGGCGTTGCAGCGGTAAAAGGGCGGCTGAAGGAAACGCTCGCCGAGGACGGGAGCAGGTGCGGGGGAAATCCGGAATGCTTCAGGCGGAGGCGGCGGGGTTCTGGGCGGGGACGTTGGCGAGGGTGAGGCGGAGGGAGCCCGACGCTTTCGGAACACCGCGGATGCCGCGAAGGTCATGCAGGAAAACCTTGCGGAGCGTGTATCGCATCAGCAGCGAGATCACCAGGCCCACAGCCATCTGCGTGTAGATGTTGGCCGTGGTGGCCACGGCGAAGGCCCAACCGGAGATGAATTCGGCCATCGAAATGTAGGCGAACTCGGTGAAGGGGTACTTCATCACGATGAAGTCGCGCTGGGTGCGGACATAGCGTGTGAAGAACGCGAGGGTGACGGCGATCATCGCCAGCAGGCCCGCGGCGATCGACAGGATCGGCATGAAATGGGCGTGGTTCAACACCGCGAGGGTGGCAAAGCAGGCGACCACGCCCGTGCCCGCGGCGATGAGAAACTTGGCGCGGGGCGAGCCCTTGGGGAACTTGTAGTCGTAGAGGCGCGAGAGGTGCTCGAGGTAGCGGAACTGCTCTTTGAGCGTCAGCTTGGATTCGCCATGGACGCGGTTGCGGAAGGTGATGGGCACCTCCGCGACGCGGTCGGGGCGGGTGTGGGTTTTGGCGATCAGTTCCAGTCCGATCTTGTAGCCGATCGGGTTGAGGGCGTCGGCGGTGCGGAGGGAATCGCGGCGGAAGGCGAAGAAGCCGGCCATGGGATCGCGCACGGCGCCGACGAGGGGTTTGGCGAGGAGGGTAGCGCCGGCGGAGTTCAACCAGCGGAGCCGCGACCAGTCTTCGGTCTTGCCGCCCTCGACGTAGCGGGAGCCGATGACGAAGTCGGCTTCATCGCGGAGCAGCGGTTCGATCAGGGAAGGAAGGGCCTCGGGAGGATG
>JBEHXY010000416.1:0-3785 GCA_048498455.1 Planctomycetota bacterium
GATCGCAAACGCCTGGGCGAAAAGAATCCCCGCAATCGCCATCAGCACCGGCAAAATCAGCACACGCCAGCGGCCGGGGGGAAGCTGCTCCGGGTGATGTGCCAGCAGCGGCGGGATGGAAAGTTCGCCCATGGCTCGGAATGGTAAAGGGGAACGATCAAATGGTAAACGGGCCGCCCGCCCATTCCCCTCCGCCGCGCGCGGTGACCACGCTCAATGCAGGATCAGCCCCGTCCGCTGCGTTAGCCGCGGCGTGACGAATTCCAGCACCAGCGGCTGCCCCGCCCGCACCGTTGGCCCCGCATCCAGGAAAACATCCAGCGATTTACCGGACCCAACCGGTGCAAACTCCCGGCTGGCCAGCGGTTCCGCCGCCGCCTCCCGCTCCCCCGTCGGCCGAAACACCCGCACCGTGCCCCCCAGCTCTTTTTCTGAAATGTTCGTCAGGTGCAGCGTCAGACCCCCGCCCCCCTCCCCGCCCACGTCCGGCGGAATCGTCAACGCAAAATCGAACACCGGCACCCGGCTCACCGGCGCCGGCCGGAGCAGTGCCGCCAGGTCCTCCGCTTTCCCCGCCCCCAGCAGGTACACCATCCTGTCGGTTGCCGGAACATACAACATATCGCCGACCTTGCAGTCCACCGGTGCTCCCGCCCCGTCCACCACCCGAAGCGACCGCTGATCGTCAGGCACCTGCACGTTGGCGTACGCAGGATCATCCACATCGGGATCGCGCGTCGGAACCACCACGGTCTTGCCCGCCGCCAGCCCCGGAAACCGGACATCCAGCGCCGTGCCCGCCCCCAGCCCGGCGATCGCCGCCACCGAAAAGTTGTCCCCCTGGAACACCGCCATGAAAGGCAGCGAAGGCATATCCCCGGGCGCCGCATCCGGCGCGTCAGGATGGTTCGCCCGCAACGATTGAAACAACACCGAGCCCCCCAGCAGGTGTGCCGTCACCCCCCGGTCATCCGCCGGCGCCGGCAATCCCACCATCGCCGCCCCTTCCGCCATGGCCGCCGCCGCAGGCACATCCGCCCAGTGGTATGCCCCCGCCGGCAGCACCCACGTCGGCGCATGGGGCAGCTGCGCCCGTGCTTCCGCAAATTGGGTGGCATCGGAAAGCGCCATCGCATCCACGTACGGCCCCAGCGAATTGTCCCCCTCGATCAGCCAGCTCCGTGTCGCCGCCGCCGACCCCGCCCCCAGCATCACCACGTTTTTGTCCGCCCCCTTCGCCGCCTTGTACGCCGACAGGTACAGCACCCGAAATCGGTTCCGCGCCGCCGCCGGAGTCAGCACCGAGTTCTCCGGCAACTGCGGCACCAGCACCACTCCCCGAAGCGCCCCATGCACCCGCTTGTACGCATCCGTGATGTACGCCGCCAGAATCTCCGGCGCGCTCGCATCGCTGGTCACCGGCACCGCCACCCGCAGCACAATCCCCCCCGCTCCGCCCACCCGCAACTGCGCCGCTTCCGCGAACAGCGCCTCCACCCGCTCCGACGGCGCATCCAGCGACGCCCCCAGCGCCAGCGCAATCTTGGTCTCCCGGTCATACCGGAAACGCTCATCCAGCAGGAACGTCGACACCGACGTCTGCCGCGACAAGTCCGTGAGATAGTCCGCGCGGGTCGCCGCTTCCGGCGGCAGCGGCAGCACCCACTGCGAAATGTGCCGCGGGGCCGTGATCGGCTGCGGGGGCATCCGCGGCGCAAAAATGCAGGTCAGCGGCAGACCCCCCGCCCCGCCGATCGTCTCCCCCGCATCCGCAGGATTCCCCCGATGCCGCAGCTCGTACGGGCCCACGTTCGCAAACGTCACCGTCAACGGCAGCTTCGCCCGCTGCCCCGGCGCCACCGTCGTCGGCGTGATCGGCGTCACCGACAGCGGCTTGAAAGGATCCAGCGTCACCCCCGTCGGCGTCCCAAACGCAATCTCCCCCGCCAACGCCAGCGGCTCCTTCGTCGGATTTTCCACCAGCACCGACAGCTTCGCCGTCTCCGCCGGATGATAAATCCCCGACGGATGGTCCGGCTCCGCCCACGAAAACCGCAAACCCCCCTCCGCTTCCGCCGCGCGCGCGCTCGCCACGCTCACAAGCAGGGCGCCCAAACTTAAACAAATGCGAACCGGTTTCATGACGATCTTGCGGGTGTAGTGCTGACAGCGGTGGAACCAACGGCCGAGTGTACCCGAGATAGACGAACTTTCGAGCACGACGTTAGCGTATATTAATGAAGGGGGGGGCCAACGACCGGCAGGAGGATCCCATGGGCACGTGCGAAAATTGCGGCAGGACCCTCGGTGCACTCGAAATCGCCGGCCAATGGGACGGTCACACCGTGTGCAGCGCCTGCCACGCGGAATTGAGCAACACCGATTTCAGCCACATCGCCGACGACGTGTTCCGTGACTTGCCCCTGGGCGAAGGCGAACTGGTCAGCGAGCAGAAACGGCGCATCGCCGAGATCACCGGCAAACTGATGCGGATGCCCTGCCCCCTCTGCCAAGCCAGCCTCCCCAAGGACGCCGACCACTGCAATGGCTGCGGCTGGCGCAGGCACGGGCGTCACGGCTTTGAAGTAAGCCCCGCCTGGCTTCCGCCGGCCTGACCCTTACTTCCCCTTCGCCACCTCCACCTCAAACACATACGACGGCCCGAACATGTTCGACCGGAACACAATCCACTTGTTGTCCGGCGTGAAGTTCACGTTCGGCTCCAGCGCGTACTGGTGCTTCGACATGTTCACCAGCTTCTCCGTGTCGAAATACCCCGGCTGGATCAGCCCCTTCGTGTCATACACCCCCTGCGCCATGTTCCGCGCCAGGTGCGGCGTGTGCAGCATCACCCACGGATTCCCATTGCCCCCATCGCCCGCAAACAGCTTCCCATCCGGCGAAATGTTCACGTGGATCGACGACTGCCCATTTTCCAGGTGCAGCCACGTCTCCTGCTTCGTCTTCAAATTCGTCCCCGCGATCCACGCCGTCCCGCCCATCCCCCGCGGCAAACTCAACTGATACCACGACGTCTCCCCGTCCGGCGACCAGAACTCGTGCCCCCAGATCTCGTTGATCATCGTCCGCGCGTGCACCTTTGTCAGGTTGTTCCCGTCCGTGTTGATCGTCCACACCCGGTCGTTGTTCTGCCACGGCCCCTCATGGCAGTACATCAGCAGGTGCGGATCCGTGGGCGAAAACTGAAAGTGGTTGTCCCAGTCGTTGCTGGGGTTGAATTCCTTGATCGCCCCCGTGGTCGCGTCCATCGTGATCAGCGCCATCGGCAGATGCTGGCTCCACCGGTCCCCCAGGTTGATCCGCTGCCCCGCCGCCGCACGCACCGGCTGCGTCGCCGCCCCGCCGCGCCCATCCAGGTACGTCACCGCGCCCGCCAGCATGGTCTCGTCCGCGTTCACCGTCCCCACGTTGTAATTCGCCGGCAATTTGCCGATCTCGTGCTCTTCCTTCGTCACCGGATCAAACCACCACACCGATCGCTCCGCCGCCCCGCGGTCCGCCGATACCGCATAGCCGCCCGTCTGTGGCCGCTCCGCGCTCACCACCGTCCGTGTCAGAAAAATATGCCCCGTCTTCCGCCCCACATGAATGATGTTGTTGCTCACCGTCTGCCCGTTGACCGTGCTGTGGTCCGGCATCACCCGCTCGATCTTCTTCGACTCCAGGTCCACCTGGTAAATCCCCGTCGGCGAGGTGAACGCCAGCTTCTTGCCATCCGGCGAATACGCGTACTGGTGAAAATACAGCGACTGCGAATTCGGCTC
>JBEHXY010000417.1:0-3777 GCA_048498455.1 Planctomycetota bacterium
TTCGGGAACCTCGACCTGGTTGGGGTTCGAAGACGGAAGTTGTAACGGAATCGGCGGGGGAAGTAAATGGTGGGTGTCGGGTGTCCGGTGACGGGTGTCGGGGTTGAGGGTTATTTTTCGCAGCGGGCGCGGATGGCGTCGACGGCTTTCTGCCAGCCGTCGGTGAGGCCGTTCTTGTGGTCGGGCTGGATGAGACCGATCGCCTGGTGGGTGAGGGTGAGACGGGTGGAGGCGCCTTCGGGGGTGAGGCGGTATTGGATGTGGGAGGCGACGGCGTAGGACATCATCATCGGGCCGACGAGTTCGAGCAGGAGGGGGGGCTTGATGACTTGAACGTGTCCCCAGAGGTGGCCGGTGTTGTTGCCGAGGTCGCGGAACCAGCGGCCGCCGGGGAAGGGCTCGATTTTGAGTTTCATGCTTTCGAGGGGGCCGACCTGGTCGAGGATGGTCTGGAAGATGATCTCCGGGGAGGCGGCGATGAGGGTTTCCTTTTTGATCAAGAAGGCATCGACGGCGGGGGCCTGGGTTTCGGGGAGGGCGGTGGTGGTCATGGGGGCTCCTTTTGGGGTGTCGGGTGTTGGGTGTTGGGTGTCGGGGATTGGTGGGGTTATTCGTCGCCGCTGGGGCCGTAGCTGGCGGGGACTTTTGCGCCGGTGAGGCGGAGGTAGACGCCGAGTTGGCCGCGGTGCTGGATCCAGTGATTGAGCATGATGAGGCGGAGGAAGATGCCCTTGGGCATGGTGACGATGATTTTGCCATCGCGGGTGCCGGACCAGTTGGTGGCGAGGCGGGCGTCGTCGAGGGCGGGGAGGAGGGAGGTGACGGTGCGGGTGCTTTCGTCGTGGGCGGCGAGGATTTCCTCGAGGGTTTGGGGTTGTTTGAAGAGGGTGTCGAAATCGGGGAGAGGGGATTCATCGGTCTGGACGGCGCGAATGACGTTGCCGGGGACGATGGCGATGTGGCGGGCGAGGGCACCGATGGTGTGGGATTTTTCGTGGGCTTTCCAGGTGAGCTTGTCGGGCGGGATGCGTTCGAGGAATTTGCGGGTGATTTCGGCTTCGTGTTCGAATTCGGCGAGCATGGCTTGGGCGATGGACATGGGGGCTCCTTGGGTTGGGTGGTGGATGATGGGTGACGGGTGACGGGTGTTGGGGCTAGTTGTTCCTGGCGGAGTGTTCGCGGGCTTTTTTTTCGGCGGCTTTTTTGATGGCGTCGAGGTGGTCGGTCCAGAAGCGGTCGAAGGATTGGAGCCAGGCGTGGAGGGGTTTGAGGGGCTGTGCGTTGAGGGCGTAGAAGCGGTGGTTGCCGTCTTTTTCGACGGTGACGAGGCCGACTTTTCGGAGGACGCCGAGGTGCTTGGAGACGGCGGGCTGGGGGAGGCCGAGGGCTTCGACAAGGTCGTTGACGGAGGTGCGTGGGGAGTCTGCGAGGAGGGAGAGGATCTGGCGGCGGCGGGGTTCGCCGAGGGCGTTGAAGGGGTCGGAAATCGTTGGTGCCCGTGCCATGGACTAACTATATTCCAATACTGGAATATAGCAAGCACGTGTTGAAGAAATTGCGGGAAGTCGCTGTTGCGGCGGGGGCTGGGGCAAAAGAAAGGGCCCGCCTTTTGAGGGGCGGGCCCGGTGGGTTTAGGTTCTTTGGAAAGGTCTCGCTTACTTCTGGGCGGCGAGGATTTCCATCTGCACGTTCGCGGGGACCTGGGCGTAGGAGTGCGGTTCCATCGTGTAGGTCGCACGGCCCTGGGTGAGCGAACGCAGGATCGTCGAGTAGCCGAACATGCTGGCGAGCGGCACGGTGGCGTCGATCACCTGCGTGTTGCCGCGCTGCTCGGCGTTTTCGATCATCGCACGGCGGCTGGAGATGTCGCCCTGCACGGGACCGGCGAACTCGATCGGCGTGACGACCTGGAGCTTCATGATCGGCTCGAGGAGGCAGGGCTTGGCCTTCTTGACGCCGGACTGCATGGCGAGAATGCCGGCCTGTTCGAAGGCGATCTGCGAGGAGTCGACGTCGTGGTAGCTGCCGTCGAAGAGCTCGACCTTCACGTTGATCAGCGGGTAGCCCGCGAGCACGCCGGTCTTGGCGGCCTGGCGGCAACCGTACTCGACGGAGGGGATGAATTCCTTGGGAATCGCACCGCCCTTGATGCCGTTCTCGAAGAGGATCGTGTCTTCCGAATCATCGCCTTCCACCGGGGTGTAGGGCTCGATGCGGATCCAGCAATCGCCGAACTGACCGCGGCCACCGGACTGCTTGACGTGTTTGCCCTGGGCTTCGGCCTTGGCGGTGATGGTTTCCTTGTAGGCGACCTTGGGCTTGCCGACGACGACGTCGACCTTCAAGTCGCGCTTGAGCTTGTTGGCGATGATTTCCAGGTGCAACTCGCCCATGCCGTGAATGATGGTCTGACCGGTTTCCTGGTCGAAGTTGGACCGGAAGGTGGGGTCTTCGCGGCGGAGGGTGGTGAGGGCTTCGCCGAGCTTGTTCTTGTCCTGGGAGCTCTTGGGCTCGATGGACATGGAGATGACGGGCTCGGGGAATTCCATCTTCTCGAGGAGGATGGGGTGATCGGGGTCGCACACGGTGTCGCCGGTGAGGCTGTGCTTGAAGCCGTTGATGCCGACGATGTCGCCGGCCTCGGCGTAGTCGCGCTGCTTGCGGTCATTGGCGTGCATTTCGAGGATTCGCGAGGCGTTTTCACGCTTGTCGCGGGTGGAGTTGATCACGCGGGCGCCCGATTCGAGCTTGCCCGAGTAGACGCGCAGGTAGGTGAGGTCGCCGTGCTGTTCGGAGACGATCTTGAACACGATGCCGCAGAAGGGCTCGTTGATGTCGGCCTTGCGGACGAGCTCGACGTCCTTCTTGCGCGGGTCGAAGCCGGTGAGGGGCGGCTTGTCCATGGGGCTGGGGAGGTAGTACACGACGTTGTTGAGCAGGAGCTGCACGCCCTTGTACTTCAGCGCCGAGCCGCAGAGGACCGGGTTGATCTGGATGGCGATGGTGCCCTTGCGGAGGCCCTGGCGGATTTCGTCGATGGAGAGCTCTTCGCCGTTGAGGAACTTCTCGGCGAGGGTGTCATCGCATTCGGCGGCCTTCTCGACCATGTAGGCGCGGGCCTTCTCGACCTGGTCCTTCATGTCGGCGGGAATCGGGATTTCCTTCCATTCCATGCCCTTGGACTCATCGTCCCAGGAGTAGGCCTTGCGTTCGACGAGGTCGATGACGCCGGCGAAGGTGTCGGCAGCGCCGATGGGCAGCTGGATGGGAACCGGGTTCGCGCCCAGGCGGTCGCGGATGGTGCCGACGCAGAAATCGAAGTCGGCGCCGACCTTGTCCATCTTGTTGATGAAGCAGAGGCGGGGGACGTGGTACTTGGTGGCCTGGCGCCAGACGGTTTCGGACTGGGCTTCGACGCCTTCGCGGCCATCGAACACGGCGACGGCGCCGTCAAGGACGCGCAGCGACCGTTCGACTTCGACGGTGAAGTCGACGTGGCCGGGGGTGTCGATCAGGTTGATCGTGTAGTTGTCGTCGCTCAGGCGGGTGTTGCCGGCGCCGTGGAGGAACCAGGGGCAGGTGGTGGCGGCGGAGGTGATGGTGATGCCGCGTTCCTGTTCTTCCTGGAGGTGGTCCATGACGGCGGTGCCTTCGTGGACTTCGCCGATTTTGTGGGTCTTGCCGGTGTAGAAGAGGATACGTTCGGAGACGGTGGTTTTGCCGGCGTCGATGTGGGCGGCGATGCCGATGTTGCGGAACTTGGTAAGGTCGCGGGAC
>JBEHXY010000418.1:0-3764 GCA_048498455.1 Planctomycetota bacterium
CCCGCTCCCCACTGCACCAGCTCGTTGACAAACCCCGGCACCCCCGGCTCCTTCGGCCGCGTCGCCCGCACCAAATCCCGGGCATAGGCATACACATGCTCCGCCACCGGCACCCGCCGCACGATGTCCTGAAGCTTCAAAATCGAATTCGCATCCAGCAGCCGCGCCACCTGCGCTTTGTAGTTCGTCGTCGCCTGCTTCATGATGCGAATTTCCTCCTCCGGCGTCGGATAACGCACCACCGTCATGAACATGAACCGATCGAGTTGCGCCTCGGGCAGCGGATAGGTCCCCTCCTGCTCGATCGGGTTCTGCGTCGCCAGCACGAAAAAGGGCAGCGGCAATTCATACGTGTTCTCCCCCGCCGTCACCCGATGCTCCTGCATCGCCTCCAGGAGCGCCGCCTGCGTCTTGGGCGGCGTCCGGTTGATTTCATCCGCCAGCACCATGTTCGCAAACAGCGGCCCCTTCACATAGCGAAACGCCCGCTTGCCCGTCGCCTTGTCCTCTTCCAGCACGTCCGTCCCGGTGATGTCGCTGGGCATCAAATCCGGCGTGAACTGCACCCGCTTGAACGACAAATGCAGCACGTCCGCGATCGTCTTCACCAGCAGCGTCTTGGCCAGCCCCGGCACCCCCACCAGCAGAATGTGCCCCTGGCAGAACATCGCCGTCAGCACCTGCTCGATGGCGTCATGCTGCCCGACAATCACCTTCCCCAGCTGCTCCGCCATCTGCCGATAGGCCCGGTTGAGCAGCTCCACCGACTGCAGATCCCCCGTCGCCGCCACCGCTCCCGGCGCCACCGGCGCACCGTTGGGCGAAACCGCAGGCCGCGCGATCGCCGGCGGAGCAGTGACCGCTGCCCCCTGCACCGGCGGCATCACCGCGGGCGGCGGCGCTGCCGGCGGGGCCTCCGCCGGTTTGCGAACTTCCTCGGCCAACGGAATCGTCCGATCTTCGCTCATGCATCACTCCTGCAACCCGCTCCCGCATCCCAGGGAAATGTCGCCAGCCATCGTATCCGCCACCCACAACCCCCCGCCATCCTCAAGTTGCCACCCTGCACACCTCCGCTACGCGCAGACCTTCCCCACCCAACAGACGCGCCATTTCTCTTCCATTTCTGCAATTCCTCTCCCTGCCGGCGGGTTCCTCCCTTCCCTCCCCTCCGCCGCGGCTCCGCGCCCCGTCCGTTCGCCTTCGCGGCGCGCCGTTTCACTTCCCCCGCCACCTTGAATGCTACACCCCCCCAATCTACACTACCCTGCTTCGGTCTTCCCCGGTCCGCAATCCCGCGACCGGGCACCTCTCGGAGTTACCCATGCGGCTGTCAGACATCCTGAAAGTGCAGCACATCAAGGTTCCCCTCGCGGCCAAAAACAAAAAGGACGCCATCGCCGAACTCGTCAGCGTCCTCTCCGACGCCAAAGAGGTCAAGGACACCAACGTCCTCCTCTCCTCCGTCCTTGAACGCGAAGCCACCCGCACCACCGGCATCGGCAACGGCCTCGCCATCCCCCATGGAAAATGCAACGGCGTCGACCACCTCGTCGTCGCCATCGGCAAACCCGAAACCCCCATCGATTTCGAATCCATCGACAACCGACCCGTCAACCTCATCGTCCTCCTCGCCTCCCCGCCCGATCAGACCGGCCCCCACATCCAGGCCCTCGCCCGCATCTCCCGGCTCATGAATGTCGACGCCTTCCGCCAGGCCATGCGCTCCGCCACCAACGCCCAGCAAATCTATGATGCCGTCGTCGCCCAGGAAGCCGCCATGTAAGCCCGCCCTCGCCCCTCCCTGCCGTACCCGCACCCACCTCCAGAAACCTCACGACTCAGAGTGTAATGACCGACACCCCCCAGACACTTCCCCCCGATCCCGCCGGCGCACCAGACCCGGATCCCACCGCGGATCAGCTCGCCGCGCCTGCACAGCCACGCCCCCGTCTCCTGGAAGTCCTCTCCCAGGACGTCACCCCCCAGGTCGACGCCGCCGCCAAAACCCTCATCGCCAATGGCGACGCGCTGCTGGTCAAAACCGCGCGCACCTCCGTCCACGGCTTCGTCCTCGACCAGGAACATTACGACACCCGCCTCGAGTGGACCCCCACCGACTTCTCCGCGATCTGTTCCTGTGAAACCCGGGCCGCCGGCTTCGTCTGCCCCCACCTCTGGGCCACCGTCCTGCTCGCCGACCGCTCCGGCGCTTTCCGCGCCCTTGAAGAAGCCCACACCCACCCGATGTTCAACCGCGCCGGCGAAGCACCCGCCCCTGGCGCACGCCGCTCCCCCAACGCCTGGCCCGCCCGTCCCGGCTGGAAGATCCACCTCGCCTCCATCGCTCAATCCTCCGCCCGCCGCGCCAACGCCCACCCCGCCGTCGCCGCGGGCCTCCCCCGCCAGGCCCTCTATGTCGTCGACGCCCCTGAAACCCAGGAGCTCGCCCTCACCGGCGGCTCCGCGGTCGTCGTCGAGCTCCAGTCCCGCCACCAGAAAAAACCCCGCGGCCGCACGGCCGGCGCCTGGACCAAGGGCGCCCCCTTCCGCCTCGACCCCGACGAAATCGACACCTTCACCGACGAAACCGACCGCGATCTCCTCTCCCGCCTCACCGGCGCCCGGCTCGTCGATCCCCCCTCGCCCGACACCCCCTCCCCCAACCCCGCCAACGAAAAACTCTGCGCCCTCCGCGGTCTCATCGGCATCGATCTCCTCCGCCGCATGTGCGACACCGGCCGCGCACGTCTCCGCCTCAACGCCGTCGCCGATCCCCTTCCCCTTGCCTGGGACAACGGCCCGCCCTACGAATTCCTCGTCCGGATCACCCCGCACGAAGACGGCAAACATTACACCCTCACCGGCCACCTGCGCCGCAACGTCGCCACCCCCGAGACACCGGAACCCACCCCACAAATCCTCCCCCTCTCCGCCATCCAGCTCCTGGCCGAGCCCGCGCGCGCCGCCTCCCCCGATCTCCCCACGGGCCTGGTCTTCATCCAGAACAAAGTCGCCCCCGCCATCCTCTCCGGCGGTCTCCAGTGGATGTCCCTCTTCGCCGCCCGCGGTCCCCTCCACGTCCCCAAGTCCGACGCCCACGAATTCCTCCGCCAGGTCGCCACCCTCCCCGACATCCCCCCCTTCGACCTGCCCGAAGAACTCCACTTCGAACGCATCCGCGGCACCCCGCGCCCGCGCCTCGTCCTCCGCCGCCCCCCACGCTCCACCTACGCCTCCAAGCTCGATGAACGCGTCATCGCCACCGTGCTCTTCGATTATGACGCCGGCCCCGTCGACGCCCTCGCCTCCGCCGCCGGCACCTACGACCCCACCTCGCACAAAATGGTCCTCCGCGACAAGGCCGCCGAAGCCAAGGCCCTCGCCACCCTGAAAGCCCTCGGCTTCCGCACCGTCAACGACCCCGACACCGGCGAAACCCATCACGAGCTCCCCCCGCGCCTCCTCCCCTCCGTCGTCCCCTCGCTCATCCGCGAAGGCTGGCTCGTCGAGGCCGAAGGAAAACTTTATCGCGCCGCCACCGACTTCCGGGTCAACGTCGCGTCCGGCATTGATTGGTTCGATCTCTCCGGCTCCGTCGCTTTCGGCGACCAGGTCGTCCCCCTCCCGCGTCTCCTCGCCGCCGCACGAAAAGGTGAACACCTCATCAAGCTCGCCGACGGCACCTTTGGCGTGCTGCCCGAAGAATGGCTCGCCAAGTATGGCGTCATCGTCCAGTCCGCCACCGCCGTCAAAACCGACTC
>JBEHXY010000419.1:0-3763 GCA_048498455.1 Planctomycetota bacterium
CCTTGCCGCCTTCCCCCGCATCGTCGTTCCCCAGCCCATTGACGACTATTCCACCGGCCACGTCCTCACGATGGAGTATGTCACCGGCCAGAAAATCACCTCCCTCTCTCCCGTGGTGCGCGTGGAACTCGACGGAGACGCCCTCGCCGAGGAACTCTTCAAAGCTTACCTCCAGCAAATCCTCGTTGACGGCTTCTTCCATGCCGATCCCCATCCCGGCAACGTCTTCCTCACCGACGACGGCCGCATCGCCCTGCTCGATCTGGGGATGGCCGCGCGCATCTCCGCGACGCTGCAGGAAGATCTGTTGCGCCTGGTGCTCGCGGTCTCCGAGGGCCAGGGTGACGACGCCGTCGACTTCGCCCTCAAAAACGGCGAAAAGCTCGAGGGCTTCGACGAGCAGAAACTCCGCCGCGAGGTCGCCGACCTCGTCGCCCGCCAGCGCGACGCCAACCTGCAGCGCACGCAGATCGGCTCGGTCCTCCTGGAAATCCGCCGCATCGCCCAGGACGCCTCCCTCCGCCTGCCGCCGGAACTCTCGCTCATCGGCAAGACTCTCCTGAATCTCGACCAGATCGGCTGGACCCTCTCCCCCACCTTCAATCCCGCCGCCTCCATCCGCAGGAACGCCGCCAACCTGCTGCAGAAGCGCTTCTGGAAATCCGTCTCGCCGGGCAACCTGTTCACCCGCGCCCTGGAGATGCGCGAATTCCTCCAGCAGCTTCCGCGGCGCGTCAACCACATCATGGACAGCGTCGTGAACAACGACCTCAAGATCAAGGTCGACGCCATCGACGAGGTCTACCTGATGACCGGCTTCCAGAAGGTGGCCAACCGCATCACCATGGGGTTGATCCTTGCTTCGCTCATCATTGGCGCTGCCCTGCTGATGCGCGTCGAGACCTCGTTCCGCCTGTTCGGCTATCCGGGCCTCGCCATCATTCTCTTCCTGCTCGCTGCCTTGGGTGGCGTGATCATGATGTTCCACATTCTCTTCCGCGACGAGGCCAGCACCACCAAACGCACCCCTCCCTGAGCACCCCCCCCTCCCCCGCTCGCCGCAACCTGCCTCTTGATCGTTACAGGACAAAAGGGTAGCTTGCGACATAAAATCGGCATTGATCTGGAATTAGCCAGCGTCCCTCCCCCGGGCCGCGGCGGCGGATGTGAGGAAACCCATGCTCGATGTAAAGCTTGTGCTCGTCATGCCCGGCGGTCGCAAACGTAAATTTGCCGTCAAGAAGGACAAGCTGATCATTGGTCGCGGCGAGGATTGCAGCCTTCAAATTCCCGCCGCCACCGTCTCCCGTCACCACTGCGAATTGACCCTCAACGACGACCAGCTCGCCGTCCGCGATCTCAAGAGTTCCAACGGCACCTACGTCAACCGCGACCGTATCGCCGATCAAACCCCCCTCAACGCCGGCGACACCCTCTCCGTCGGACCCGTTGTCTTCACCGTCGTCATCAACGGCAAGCCCACCGAAATCAGCGGCAAGCGCCGCCCCTCGCCCAAGCCCAAGCCCGCGGCCGCCCCCGCCAACGACGACTCCGGCAGCGTCGACCTCGACACCCTCGAAGCCGTCGACGATCTCGAGGAAGTGGATGATGTCGAGGAAATCAACGACACCGATCCCGTCGCCGCCCTCAGCGCCCTCACCAAGCCCAAAAAAGTAAATCTGCCGACCCCCAAGCCCTCGGCCCTGGACAAAGAGTAGAATCATCACCAGCGGCCACGGCCGCCGCTGGCCGCCCGCACCGACACCGCCCGGGATCTGTTATGGCCTTTGTTTTTCGCCCATCCTCGCTTCTCACGCTCGCCGCACTGGCACTGGCCGGTGCCGCGCAAGCCGCAGATCCCTCCGCCTCTCCCCGCAATGCCGCCGCCAATCTCGAGGCCCCCGGCTCCGACATCGCCGCCTGGGTGCGCGACCTCCATTCCCCCACCTTTAAAACCCGCGACGATGCCACCACCTCCTTGATGCGCCTCTCCACGACGCGCCTCGGCGAGGTCGTCAACGCGCTCCAGAAGGAAACGGACGATGAAGCCTCCGCCCGCCTCCTTCGAGCCGCGGTGCACCTGTACCTCCGGGCGCAGACCCCGCTGGAAGGCGAAGTCGGCATGCTCGGCATCGCCCTGGCGATCGAATCCGTGCGCCTCCCCGGTCACGCCGATTATTCCGGCGCCGTCGCCGTCACCGAGGTCCAGCCCGGATTCCCCGCCGAGGAATACCTCCGCCCCGGGGATCGCCTCGTGGCGCTCAACGGTGAAGCCTTTCCGGAAGATCTGGAAGTCGGAGCCTTTCGTGATCGCGTCAACACCACCCCGCCGGGGTCGCTGCTGCGCTTCAGCGTGGTGCGCAACGGGCGCATGCTGAACATCAGCGTTCCGCTCGCGGGACTCCCTCTCAACGTCCCGCTGGTGAACTTCGTCGACAACCGCCGCGCCGCCGCGCAGAGCTTTATCCAGAATCATGGGCCGCGGACCGCCGTGGCCCCGCTCGTGCTCCCCGACCCCGTCCCCGCCGATGTGCAGTTTCAGGTGATTCCCGCCGACCATTTCCCCGGGGGTGACTGGGTCGCCCCGCCGGACATCATCACCCGCTGAACCGCTCCCCGCCCCCAATTGACCCATCCCGCAGCCAGCGTTATAAGCGCCGGCGTCCTTTGCCATTGCAGGAAAACCCCTATGCGCAGATGTTGGCGGCTGGCGATCTCTTCCCTCCTCACGACGTCCTGCGCGCTGGCTGCACCGGCCTTGGGGCAAACCACCCAGCCCGTCAACCCGCGCCCCGCCCAGATGCTGGCCGACCAGATCGTGGATGAAGCCTTCAGCTACACCCGCGACCCCGCCGCCGACCCTGCCGATTCCGCGGAACGCGCCGCCCTGCTGCTCGAACTTGCCACCCGCCTCAACCCCAACGATCCGCGGATCCTGCGCCTGCTCGTCGAAGCCGCCCACGTCGCCGGCCGCGCCGACACCGAGCGCAACACCCTGCGCACCCTTATCAAGGTCGATCCCGGCGATCTGGTCGCACAGGTCGGCTACCTCGACTTTCTCGCCGGTTCCACCCAGGCCATCGACGAGCGCGCCGGCGTCTACAAGGCCGCCTTCGACAGCCAGGCGCTCGATCCACAAATCCGCAGCGAAATGGCCGTCCGCCTTGCCCGCATCGCCAACGAGCGCGGTGACGCCCCCGCCGCCCGCGAACTTCTCGGCCAGGCCATCACCCTCAACGATGTGAACGTCGGCGCCCTGCGCGAGTGGGTGCGCATGACCGAAAAATCGCCCGACGAACGCGTCCGCGCCCTCGCCGCACTGCTCGCTGCCACGCCTTACCAGCCCGACGCCTGGCTCACCCTCGCCCGCCTGCTCGAAAGCGCCGATCTCCACCGCCAGGCCGCCGATGCCCTCATCGCCTCCATCGAACAAACCCAGAAAGACGGCGATCAGCCCAACGCCGACCTCTTCGAAGAGATGGCCATCGAGCTCGCCATCGCCGCCCGCCGCGCCGAAGCCTACCCCGTGCTCACGCAGCTCGCGAAGCTGGAAGATGCCCCCCTGTCGGTGCTCGTGGCCACGCGGCTCGTCGCCAACGAATTCGTCGAGATTCCCGCCGCACAGCCCGCCACCAGCCCCGCCACCGGCCCTTCGACCGCCCCTTCCGTCCGTAGCGACCGCAACGTCGTTCCCGCGCCGCGCGCCCGCGCCACCGGCCCCGACTTCACCCTCGTGCTTCGCCGCCGCCTGGTCGATTCCCTC
>JBEHXY010000420.1:0-3747 GCA_048498455.1 Planctomycetota bacterium
CGGACCAGTGGAGGCCGTCGATGGACGTCTGGAGGCGCGGATCGGAGCGGTTGCAAGAGGGGATGGCAAGCAGAGCCAGGAAAAGCGGCGCTGCCAACCGGGGAAAACGTGGCATGGCGATTCCCTTCCTTGGCAACGGCTCGCCGTGGTCATCAACGAGCCTGCTCACCCGACCCGCTTTCCTTCTTTTTGAGCTGCTTTTCCAGCTCGCGGACGCGCTTCACCAGTTCCGGCAGCTGCGCCAACTGCACGTACACGCGCCGCGCGACGGAGGCCTCCATCGCCGGCGTGCCGCCCACCTCGGTGCCCGCTTCCGGCGGCATGAACACGCCGGCCTGGGCGGAGATGCGGACCATGTCGGGAATGTGGATGTGCCCCGCGACGCCCGCCTGCCCGCCCATCGCCACGTATTTGCCCGTGGTGGTCGAGCCCGCCAGGCCCACCTGCGAAACCAGCAGGTTGCCCGGGCCCACCACGCAGTTGTGGCCGACGACGACGCTGTTGCCGACCTTGGTTCCCCGGCCGATGACCGTCGACTCCAGCACCGCCCGTTCGATGACGCTGTTGCCGCCGATCTCGACGTCGTCTTCCATCACGACGTTGCCGGTCTGCGGAATCTTGTGGTGCACGCCGCCATGAGTGGCGTAGCCATAGCCATCGGAGCCCACGACGCTGCCGGCGTGGAGGATGCAGCGGTTGCCGATCTTGCACTCGTCATAGACCGTCACGCCGGCATAGAGGATGCAGTCGTTGCCCAGGCTGGCGTTTTTCATCAGCGTGACGTGGGGGTAAATGTGGGCGTTGTCGCCGACGGTCACGTTTTCGCCGATCACCGCGAAGGGGTGGATGTTGGCGCCCGCGCCGATCTTGGCGGAAGGGTGAATCGAGGCCTGCGGGCTCACGCCGACGGCCGGGTGGCGGCGATGGCCATGCAGCCGCACGACCGTCTGCTGCCAGGCGTAATAAGGATCCTTCACTTCGATCGCGGTCAGCGGCAACGCCCCCTCCGCGCGGCGAATGGTGTGGGTTGTGCCATTGGCGAGGATCACGCAGCCGGCGCCGGTCGTCTCGAGCTGCTTGTGGTATTTCGCGTTGTGCAGGAAGGAAACCTGCTGCGCGGTGGCGTGGGAAAGCGTGGCGCAGGAGGTGATCTCGCGTGTGCCGTCGCCCACCACCGTGCCCCCGACCGCCGCCGCCA
Source organism: Planctomycetota bacterium (assembly GCA_048498455.1). Classification (GTDB taxonomy): domain Bacteria; phylum Planctomycetota; class Phycisphaerae; order WQYP01; family WQYP01; genus CALCHA01. The sequence goes on from JBEHXY010000420.1 coordinate 1,199, forward strand.
ATTCCTCAACCGTCATTCGTGCCTCTTGAGCAAGTGTGTGGAACCCCCGACCTTACGGCCCGCGCACGCCCCCTGTCAAACGGCCGCCCTCTGCCCCGGGCCTCACCATGCGGGGTCCTGGCCAAGCAGCCGCCAGCGCAGCAGCGCGATGGCCATTTGCGAGGCCCGCTGGCGCACCGCCGCGCGTTCGCCCGGAAAGGTGAATTCGCGCACCCACGTGCCCTCCGAAGAGGCCAGCGCAATGTAAACGCGCCCGACCGGCTTGGTCTCCGTCGCCCCGCCCGGCCCGGCGATGCCCGTGGTGGACAGCGCAAAATCGGTACGGGCCAGCTTGCGGGCACGCTCCGCCATGACCGTCGCCACTTCCTCCGAGACCGCGCCATGCTCCGCGATCAATTCCATCGGCACTCCCAGCTCGTCGTGCTTGGAGTCATTGGCGTATGTCACCCAGCCACGGGCGAAATACCCCGAAGCGCCGGCCGTGTCGGTCAGCAGCTTGGCCAGCAACCCCCCGGTGCAGGATTCCGCGGTGGACAGCGTGTAGCGCCCCGCGTTGAGCAGGCCGGCGACCGCGCTTTCCAGCGTCTCGTCGTCCTCGCCGAAAACCATTTCCCCGAGCCGCTCGTTCACCTGCTTGCGCACGGCCTCGGTCATGGCGTCGGCCTCGGCGGCGGTGCCGGTGGCGTAGATCCGCACCGAAACGACGCCCTCGTGCACCGTCGTCCCCACGGACGGGTTGGCCCCGCGCACCATCAGGTCCTTGATCCGCTCGCCGACGATCGACTCCCCCATCCCAAACGTGTTGATCTTCGTCACCCGCGTCACCACCGCCTCGCCCCCGGCCTCCGCGGCCCGCTCCTGCAGCCGCGGCAGGATCGAGCGCGTGAACATCTCCTTCATCTCCCGCGGCACGCCGGGCATCACGAAAATCGCCGGCAGCCCCTCCTTCTCCACCCGCAGCCCCGGCGCGGTGCCGGCGCTGTTTTCGATGCACACCGCAGACACCGGCCGCATCGCCTGCACGCGGTTGGATGGCGACATCACGCGCTTGCGCTCGGCGAAGAACCGTTCCAGAAAGATCACCGCCTCCGGGTCTTCCACCAGCGGTTCCTGCAGGGCGTCGGCGAGCCCCTGGCGCGTGAGGTCATCATCCGTCGGGCCCAGGCCCCCGGAGATCAGCAGCACGTCGACGCGCTGGGCGATGACGCCGCGGACGGCCTCGACGATCGGCAGCAATCCGTCGCCGACGGTGATGTGGGCGCGGGTCTTCACGCCGATCGCCGTGAGCTGCTGTGCCAGCCAGCTCGCGTTCGTGTTCACCGTCAACCCCGCCGCCAGCTCATCCCCAATCGACAAGATCACCGCGTGCATGAGACTCCCGTGCCTGAGACTGCTCTGTCCGGACAACCGCCCATTGTAGCGCATCGCGGGCCCTGGAGCATGGCCCCCCCCGACCTCGGTACAAATCCCACTGACGCATCCGGCAACCCCCGCCTACAATGCCCCGTTCTTGCCGCGGGGAGCTTCCATGGAATCCGACAATCACTGCCAGACACCCCAGGAAGGCCCCTTCGATGCCATCATTCTGGGGGCCGGGCCGGCGGGACTCGCGGCGGCGGTATACCTTGGACGCTACCTGCGGCGGACCCTGCTGCTCAACGAAAAGAAGCCCGCCACGCGCTGGCATCGCCCCATCGCCCACAACGTGCTGGGCTATCCCGCCGGCATCCACCGCAACCAGCTCCTCGACTGGGGCCGCTCCCACGTCGACCTCTACGACTGCGTGCAGACCCAGCGGGCCACCGTCTGCTCCATCCGCATGGAAGGCCCCATCGAAGGCGAACAGGGCGGCTCCGACGGAATCTTTGTCCTCGCGGACACCGATGGCGAAACCTACCGCTCCCGCGGCCTGATCCTCGCCCCCGGCGTCGAGCACGACCTGCCCGACATCCCCGACATCCTCGCCTATGCCGGCATCTCCGTCTGGCATTGCCCGGAGTGCGACGGCTACAAAACCCTCGGCAAGCGCATCGCCGTCATCGGCACCGGACGCGGCACCGCGGAGATGGCCCTGGGCCTGACCATCTGGTCGCACAGCGTCACCATCTGCACCCATGGCCAGCCCGCCGACTTCGACGACGACGCCCGTAAAAAACTCGCCGACGCCCACATCCCCATCCTGGAAAACAAAATCACCCGGATCTGCGGCAATGCCGCCGACGGCGCCATGGAATCGCTCGACCTCGACGGCGGCCCGCCCCTGCCTGTCTTTGGCGCGTTTGCCAACTTCGCCTGCAAGCCGCCGGTCGACCTCTTCAAGCAGTTGCCGCTGGAGCTGGTGAAGGACCGCTGGATCAAGACTGACCACCGCATGCGCACCAACATTCCGCGCTGTTATGCGGCGGGCGATGTCGTCGCTCACGCCCAGACGCAGCTCTCGGTGGCGATGGGTACCGGGGCCACGGCGGCGATCTGGCTGCACAAGGAACTGCTGCCGCCGGCACTGTGCCTTTCCGACCGCGACTGGTGAGCCGCCGGCGATCCACCCA
>JBEHXY010000421.1:0-3745 GCA_048498455.1 Planctomycetota bacterium
AACGGGTCCCGGCGTGATGGGCGAACCCGTGCCCCGCGATGTCCTCCAGCGCGTCCTCCTCGAATGCTCCGCCGCCAGCGCCGCCATCGCCCATCTGCAGGAGACCCTCAAGCCCTCCGTCGAGAAGATTCGCGAGCTGGAGAAAAACGCCCGCGACAACCTGCTCCCCAAGCTCGCCGGCGCCGCCAAAAAGTGGGACGCCCACCACGCCGCCGCCGAGCAGGCCGCCGCCATCCTCGCCAGGCTCGCCGACCTCGCCAGGCCCCTCACCACCCGACAATTCAAAGCCTCCGGCGCGCTGCCCAACCTGCTCACCGCCTCCCACCATCCCCGTGCCGCCGCCCTCGCTCCGCTCGTGAAGGAAACCCTCGCCAAGGTGAACGAAGCCGTCTACCGGTCCGACATCACCCTCCAGCTCAACGACTTCAGCTCCCTGATCAGCCGCCACCTCTCCATGGTCTAAGCTCCACCGCCTCGCCCCTCGCCCCGCCCCGCTGCCCCCGGCCTCCACCGCCATCAACAGGGATTTCTCATGCCCGCAACGCCACACTATCCGCATTCCCCGACCCCTCTGTCGTCCCCGCATCCAGAGCCCCTCCCCATGGACCCATCTCTCTCTCGCGATCTCGACGTCGTCGCACGCATCGAAGCCGTCCAGAAAATCCTCGAAGTCGTCTGCCGCACCACCGGCATGGGCTTCTGCGCCGTCGCCCGCGTCACCGAAAACCACTGGGTCGCCTGCGCCGTCCGCGACGAAATCGCCTTCGGCCTCGCCCCCGGTTCCGAACTCCCCCTCGAAACCACCATCTGCAACGAAATCCGTAACCACCGCCAGCCCGTCGTCATCGACCACGTCGCCGCCGACCCCGCCTTCTGCCACCACCATACCCCCAAACTCTACGGCTTCCAGAGCTACATCTCCTTCCCCATCTCCCTCCCCGATGGCCGCTTCTTCGGAACCCTCTGCGCCATCGATCCCCGACCCGCACGCCTCAACACCCCCGAAAATCTCAACTCCTTCCGCCTCTTCGCCGAACTCATCGGCATGCACCTCGAAGCCCAGGACCGCATGCTCGCCAGCGAAGCCGCCCTCCTCAACGAACGCGACACCGCCAGGCTCCGCGAACAGTTCATCGCCGTCCTCGGACACGACCTCCGCAACCCCCTCAACGCCATCCACTCCAGCGCCGAAGTCCTCCGCGCCATCCCCCACGATCCCGACGCCGCCGAATTCCTCGACATCATCCAGCGCGGCTCCCAACGCATGGGCGAACTGATTTCCAACCTCCTCGACTTCGCCCGCGGACGCCTCGGTAACGGAATCTCCGTCCAGCGTACCCCCGATGCCGACCTCGCCCCCGCACTCCAGCACGTCGTCACCGAACTTCAGACCGCCTCCGCCGGCCGCTCCATCGACAGCCACATCGCCATCCACGCCTCCGTCGCCGCCGACGCCGCACGCATCGCACAGCTCCTCTCCAACCTCCTCGCCAACGCCCTCACCCACGGCGACCCCGCCGCCCCCATCACCGTCGACGCCCGCACCTCCGCCGATGCCTTCGAACTCTTCGTCGAAAACCGCGGCCCCGCCCTCTCCCCCGAAATCCGCGAACGCCTCTTCCTCCCCTTCGCCCGCGCCTCCGTCCGCCCCGGCCAGCAAGGCCTCGGCCTCGGCCTCTACATCGCTGCCGAAATCGCCCGCGCCCACCGCGGAAAACTCTCCGTCTCCTCCACCGACGGCCTCACCCGCTTCACCTTCCAAATGCCCCGCACCCTTTCCTGAATCCCTCACACCACCGCCGCTATCCGCCGCCGGATCTCCGGCGCCCCCTGCAGCCCCACCAGCCGATCCACCTCCCGGCCCCCCTTCATCACCAGCAGCGTCGGTATCGAATCCACCCGAAACCGCGACGCCGTCGCCGGATTCTCATCGATGTTCAGCTTCACAAACCGCACCCGTCCCGCAAATTCCTTCCCCAGCCCCTCCACCACCGGCGCGATCATCCTGCACGGTGCGCACCACGGCGCCCACAAATCCACCACCACCGGAATCCCCGAACCCTCCACCTCGCGCGCAAACGTCGCATCGCTCACCACCCCCACCTCCCCGCCCACCGGCAGCGCCGCCCTGCACCGCCCGCACACCGCCGCCTGCCCGCCCGCTACCCGCGCCGCCGACACCCGATTCTGCGACCCGCACGCGGCGCAGCGAACCACCATCGCGTCCTTGTCCATACGCACCTCCTCCCCCCATTCTAGGCCGCCGTCCCTGCCGCCTGCGCGCTACCCCGCGCGCACCGTCCGCTCCTCCAGCAACCGCTCGCCCACCGCGCCGTTGGCGATCATCGCCTCCGCCGCCTCCGCAGAGATCGGCCGCGAAAACAAATACCCCTGCCCCAGGTCACACTCCAGCGCCTGAAGCATCGACGCCTGCTCCTGCGTCTCCACCCCCTCCGCCACCACCCGAACCCCCAGGTTGTGCGCCAACTGAATAATCGCCGACACCACCGCCGCATAGTTCCGCTTCGTCGCCATCGTCACGATGAACGACCGGTCGATCTTCAAACAACTCAGCGGCATCTGGTGCAGACAGCTCAGCGACGAATACCCCGTCCCGAAATCGTCGATGTGCAGCTTGATCCCCGTCTTCTGGATGTTCCGCAGCAACTCCAGCTTCCGGTGGCTCTGCTCCATCACCGCGCTCTCCGTCACTTCCAGATTCAGCATCCCCCGCGGCGTCCCATACTCCTGCAGCGTCCGCTGCAGGAACCCGATCAAGTCCGCATCCCGAAACTGCCGCCGCGACAAGTTCACGTTGATCGTGTACGGCCTACTGTCGGCAAACTTCGCCACCCACTCCCGAATCTGGTCGCACACCTTCCGGATGATCAGCTTCCCCATCGGGATGATCAGGTTCACCTCCTCCGCCAGCCCGATGAATTCCAGCGGCTTCACTAGCCCGCGCGTCGGATGATTCCACCGCACCAGCGCCTCGAACCCCATCAAGTCCCCGCCCTCCAGCGCCACGATCGGCTGATACACCACCTCCAGCTCGTTCCGCTCCAGCGCCCGACGCAGATCATTCTCCATCGTCAGCCGCGTCACCAGCTCCGCCCGCATGCTCGGGTCAAAAGTGATCCACCGCCCCTTCGGCCCGCCCTTCGCCCGGAACATCGCCGTACCAGCCCCACCGAAATCGTCAGCAGCGCCACCGCCACGAAAATGTCTTCCAGCGCCGTCACAAACGCCGGATGCTGCCCCGCCGGAATGCTCTGGATCGCCATCAAATAACCGGCACCATCCAGCACCAGCACCAGCAGCATCGCCCCCGTCAGCTTCACATGCAGCGACCGCGCAACCCCCGGCAATCCCTGCGCCCGCCGATCGCTCCACTTCCGCCACGCATAGAAAAACGCCCCGGAATACGCCAGCCCGATCCCGAACAACACCGTCGGCAACCCGAACTGCTCAAACCCCAGGATCGTCGCGATCCCCCACGCACACGCCGAAAACACGCCCAGTCCCACCATCCCCCGCGCCGCGCGATAAGGCCGCTCCATGTCCGGACAATCCCGCCGCAACAGCCACACCGCCACGCTCGGCAGCGTGATCCCGATCAGGTACGTCAAATTCGCCGCGGCGATCAGCCACACCGGATCACCAATCAGCAGGAACACGATCGCGCACCCCGCCGTGAACAGCGTCGCCACATACGGCGCATCATGCCGGTTGCGCTTCGCAAAAA
>JBEHXY010000422.1:0-3714 GCA_048498455.1 Planctomycetota bacterium
GTGGCGGAAATGGTGGGAGAGAGGGGGACCGATGTGCATGGGCGGCCGACGGTGAATGAGGGAAGCGTGAGCGTTTCCCATTGCGGGGAGGTGCTGGCCCTGGCACGGCGGGCGAGCGGGCGGGTGGGGGTGGATGTGGAGCGAGGGACGATTGAGGGAATGCTGCCCGCGGGGTTTTCTGAGCGGGAGCGGGCGGTGCTGGAGGGGATGGGCGCGGCGGAGCGTGGGCGGGCGGCGGCGGGGATGTGGGTGGTGAAGGAGGCGGTGAGCAAGGTAGTGGGGCTGGGGGTAGTGGTGGATTTTTCGCAGATCGAGGTGGAGGGGGAAACCGCTCGTGCGTTTGGGGGGGAGTGGCGCGTGCGCGTGTGGGAGGTGGGGGAATTTGTGGTGGGCGCCGTGTTCTGAGAAATGTTAGGGCGTCGCGGATGCGCCGAGCGTGACGTTGCGGCCATGTGCGGGCCCGCCTTATGGAACGGGTCTTATTTCAGCGGGTATGAGCGTCAACATCGCCGTAGAAGCAGAGTGAATGTCCTCGAGTTGCATACCGGATATCCTTAAATGAATACCGCAAATCGCTGCAAAAATAAGCCTTTGACCGGAAGGATTGAAAACGACGTGAAGATCGTTAATATGCGTAAATACTTGTACTTTCGGCTTTTCCAAGCAGGCTCGGAAGGGCATGACACGCATGAGGTCACAGGTTCGAATCCTGTATCGCCCAATCCTATAAAACCCACCGAAAGCTACACTTAGCTTACCTTCCTGCGTCGGGAAGCGCGGCCCTTAACCCTCAGTCGTTTCCGTAGTTCTACGGAAATCGCAAAGGGAGGCCGCCATGTCCCGTTTACCCCGCATCCCCAAACTCTGTCACCACAAGGCCACCGGGCAGGCGTATGTGACGCTCGACGGCCGCGAACGCTTTCTCGGCGACCACGGCACCGCCGAGGCCCGAGGCGCGTACGATAGGCTGATGGCCGAGTGGATGGCCAACGGCCGTACCATCGCCACGGCAAGGGCGGCGGAGAGGGCGGTGGCGGGGCCGCCTTTGGCCCGCTGATCGGAGGCCGCGGAGTCGGCGCCGGTCGAATGTGTGCCGATGGAGCATGTGGAGGCGGTCAAGCCGCACGTGTCCCGCCAGGTGCAGGCGATGATCGAGGTGCAACTGCTGACGGCCATGCGCCCGGGCGAAGTGTGCCGGCTGCGGATGCGGGAGATCGTGGCGAAGAACGACAAGCAGGGGCGGGAGGTGTGGATATTCAGCCCCCGCGATGCAGAGGACGAACGCAACGCCGCCCGCCGCGCCGCTCGCAAATCGCCCATGACGCCAAGCCAGCAGGCTAGGAGGACCAAGCGAGCCGCGAAGCCCACCCGCCGTCGGTCAGCGGTGACCATTCGCGCGGTTACACGCAGGCTGCGATACTTTTCTATCTATCGCCCTCCCAATTCGTTATAATCCATTGTCCTTCACGTCCCCCTGCAAATCGTCCAGTTCATCGGCATTTCGCACGCCAGGCAGTACCACCTCGTGACCGCCCACAGTGCGCTGGTGCTCTGCATGCACCGCCGCTCTCAAGGATCTACACATGCCTGTTTCCTCCGCGAACCGCTGCCCCGGCCGGCCCCGTCTCCGTTCTGTGCTGCTTTTCCTCCCGCTGTTCGCCACGGGTTGCACCGCTCTCGGCATCCCCGCGCTCGCACCCACGCGCACGGAATCCCTCAAACGGATGGATCCCGTCCGCATCCAGGCCGACACCATGGGTTTTGCCGACCGCTTCGTGAACGCGATGACCGGCATTTGCGACCAGCTTGAACACCGCGCCATCACGCCCGCCGCCAAAGACAACGCGCACCAGCTCAAGACTGATCTGGCCTTGGGCGCCATCTCCGATGCGGTCAACCCGCGACCCGTCGCCGGGTTGATGGACCTGGTCGTCCTCGTGCGCGTGCTCCGCCAGATCGCCGAGGACTCCAAGACCACCGCCATGTTCGGCCCCGACGCGGCGGACCTTGTCGAGTCTCTGAAACGCCAGGAATCCGATCTTCATTCCCTCGCGCGGCAGTACCTCACCGACGGCCAGCTCGGGGAACTTGATCAACTTGCCGATGAATGGCATCGCATCCATCCCAACGAGCGATCGGCTTCCCACACGCACCTTGCCGACCTGCCCGAAGCCAACCGTCCGCCCGCTCCCACGGGCAAGACTCCGACTTCGGTTTTTGGCTTGCTGTTCTTCGATCCCACGGCGGACCTCGATCCGGCGGTGCGCGAAATCGAGCTTTCCCGCGCCACCTCTGAGCGCATGTTCTTCTATGTGCAGCGGCTGCCGCTGCTTCTGCAGCTTCAGGCCGAGGGGTTTTACCGCCAAGTGCTCGAAGTGCCGGAGTTCACCCACGCCCTTGAAAACGTTTCGACGGTCGCCGACGGCACGACCCGCTTCGCCGACGTTTCCAGCCGCTTCACGGAACTGGTCACGGCCCTCCCCAAGACGATTGCGGAGGAGCGGCAGCAAACTATCAAGCAGGTGGGCGCCGAGATCACGCAGCAGCGCGAGGCCTCGATCCGGCAGCTTACGGAGGCGGTCGCCACGCAGCGCGAAGCGGCGATTCACGAGCTTGCCGCGGCGGTCACGTCACAGCGCGACGCGGCGCTTACCCAGGCGACAACTGGGATCGCCACGCAACGCGACCTCGCCCTGCAGCAGCTCACGCTCACTCTGCAGACCCAGCAGCAGGCGTTCGTCAACAACCTCGAAGACGCCACGAACCGGTCCCTTGACCGCTTTGTCACGCGGCTTGCGCTCCTGGCGTGCGCCGTCCTGCTCCTCATTCTCGCCGGGTCGGTCCTGCTTCGCCGCTCCGCCGCCCGCTCAGCCCCCCCGCGCCCCAGCCCCCTGCCCGGCACTCTGCCCAATCCCCTCCCCCTGCCCCGCCCCGTCTCCGTGCCGCACGAGTGACGCCTCCACCAGGGCTGCCTCTTCGCCGACATACTCCAGCGCCACCAGCGAAATATCATCCTGCCGCCGCTCTGTCCCGCGCCACCGATCCACCTCCTCGAGCAGCGCCTCGACGCTCGCGCTCACCGGCTCCTTCGCCAGCCGTCCGACTGCGGCGATCAGGCGCTCATTTCCAAATGCCTCGCCCGCCGGGTTCATCGCCTCCGTCAGGCCGTCCGTGTAGAGATACAACCGGTCGCCGATGGACAGTTGCACGCGGTGGGGCTCATAGGCTTCCTCCGCCATGCCGATGGGAAACCCCGGACTTTCCAGAACCATCGGCGCGCCTCCGGCCGGAAAATGCAGCGGCCCTTCGTGGCCTGCGGCGACATAACGGAAAATGCCCGTCGCCACGTCCAGCACCCCATAGAGGAGCGTCGCAAACTGCTCCTTCTCACGGTCAAACCGGAACAGCCGGTTCAGTTCATCGGCGACCGCGCATGGCGAGGGCATCGTCGAGCGGTCCAGCATGTCCCATCCGCGGAACAGAATGGATGAGGGCTCTGATGCCGGCGACAACAAGCGGCTGATCGCCACCGACAGCAGGGCCGCGGGAACGCCATGCCCGCTTACATCGAGCACGCACAACCCCAGCAGGCCTCCACCGAGCGGAATGATGTTGAGCCCGTCGCCGCCGAGCTCGTCGCAGGGCTTGTACGCCCACGCCAGGTCGGTCCCTGGATGAACCGATTTCACCGGCGGCAGAAAGGCCTGTTGAATC
>JBEHXY010000423.1:0-3711 GCA_048498455.1 Planctomycetota bacterium
CTGGCGGCGGACCTGGGGCGGGAGGGGCTTGAGCATGTGCCGCTGTATGCGGCGGGGCAGGGAGAACGGTTCAAGATCGCCGATCCGGAGGCGCCGCGGTTTGTGGGGGTCGGGGACACGGCGGAGATTGTGTCGAAGACGGTGGCGGACCCGAAGGAAGCGCTGACGTTTCACGTGAAGGGGATCACGTCGACGCCGGAGGTGACGCTGAAGCCGCTGTATGAAATTGTGGATCATCGCTACACGGTTTACTTCGATGTGGTGACGGATTTTGAGTGGCTCGACGAAGCGAAGAAAGTTGCGGCGAAGGATGCGGAGGTGAAAGCCGCGGCCGATGCGCAGGTGGATGCGGTTTGGGCGGGGAATCCTTATTCGGAAAAGGACCACGGGCTGGAGGCGGGAGCGTCGATGGGGGGCGATACGAACGATCTGTTTTTCCGCGAGGCGAGCGCGAAGGGGGCCTTTGGGTACGCGTTGAAGGCGGGGGATGCGGGGACTTTGCGGGTGACGTATCTGCTGCCTGCGCGTGCGGGGGACGTGGGATTTGACGTGCTGGTGGAGGGGCAGAAGGTGGCGGAGGAAACGTTGAAGGATGCGCCTGCCGCCGATCCGCGGGCGCGGCAGAAGCTGGCGGTGCGGACGTATGCGCTGCCGGAGGGCACAAAGGGGAAGGAGCGCGTGAACGTGAAGTTTGCGGCACATGAGGACAAGGGGACGGCGCGGGTGGTGGTCGTTGAGATGATCAAGGGCAAGTGAGGCGTCGCGGAATGGGTGCCATGGGGGTGCAGGGGGCGGTGGTTCCTTTGAAAAGGGTGCGTGATGGCGAACTGGCTGGCAGTGGTGGCGATGGGAGCGGCAGCGGCGGGTGGGTTGGTGCCGACGAGCCAGCCGACGCGGGACGTGCGGACCGTGCAGGTGCGGTCGAAAGATGACCCGGCGGTGTTTGCGCCGCAATATGTGACGAAGGAAAGCTGGGAGCGGCGGGCGGATTTTCTGCGAGGCCAGGTGATGACGGCGCAGGGGCTGGTGCCGGCGTTGCCGCGGACGGCGCTCAATGCGCAGGTGTATGGGAAAGTGGACCGGGGGGATTTTACCATGGAAAAGGTGGTGTTTGAGAGCCTGCCGGGGCATTACGTGACGGGGAATCTGTACCGGCCGAAATCGGAGGGGAAGCACCCGGGGGTACTGGTGCCGTACGGGCATTGGCCGAACGGACGGTTCATGTGGGTGAGCGACGCGGATATTCAGAAGCAGATCGCGAGCGGGGCGGAGAAGGAGGCGAACGGGGCGCGGTCGCCGCTGCAGGCGTCGTGCGCGATGCTGGCGAAAATGGGGTGCGTGGCATTTGAGTGGGACCTGGTGGGGTATTGCGACAGCAAAGGGATCGAGCACCAGCAGGGATTCCTGGATGCGGAGGCGGTGCTGCGTCTGCAGAGTTTCATGGGCCTGCAGACGTGGAATTCGGTGCGGGCGCTGGATTTCCTGGCCGCGCTGCCGGATGTGGACGTGACGCGGATGGCGTGCACGGGGGCCAGTTCCGGCGGGACGCAGACGATTCAGCTGGAAGCGATTGACGATCGGCTGGCGGCGACCTTTCCGGTGGTGATGGTGTCGATGAACATGCAGGGCGGGTGCGTGTGCGAGAATGCGCCGCTGCTGCGCGTGGGGACGGACAACGTGGAGCTGGCGAGTTTGTTTGCTCCCAAGCCGCAGGGGATGGCGGCGGCGCAGGACTGGACGCACGATTTCGAGACGCGCGGCCTTCCGGAGATGAAGGCGATTTATGGGTTGTATGGGGAAGCGGGGAACGTGAGCGGCAAATTTTTCCCGTATCCGCACAACGACAACCTGCATTCGCGGGAGCTGATGTACAACTTCATCAACGAGAAATTCAAGCTCGGTCTTCCCTCGCCGGTGGTGGAGAAGGTGGACGCGCCGCTGAAGCCGGAGGAGTTGTCGGTGTGGGATGCGCAGCACCCGGCGCCGGCGAACGTAGCGGATGCCAAAGCGGTCCGGGCGTGGATGACGCGGATGTCGGACGAGGCGCTGGCATCGCTGGAGAAGCAGCCGGTGGAGTATCGGCGGGTGGTGCTGGAGGCGCTGCAGGCGATGGTGGTGGATCGGGCGGTGGGCGTGCTGGATATTGACGGGGGGATGGAAAAGGCGGGAGAGGGTGGACTTCGCAAGGGATGGATTGCGCGGCGGAACTCCGATGAGCGGACGCCGGTGACGGTGCTGACGCCGGCAAAATCGACGGGGGTGTGCGTGGTGTGGAGCGGGGACCTGGTGGGAGCGGACGGGAAGGTGGTTGCGGAGGCGCAGGGGCTGGTCGATGGCGGAGCGTATGTGCTCCAGGTGGCGGCGTACGGATCCAAGGAGTTTGCAGCCAAGGCGGACACGCAGCCGGCGACCACGCGGAAAAGCTCGAACCCGCCTTACTCCGGTTACTTCAACGGGTACAACCGGACGACGATGGCGAATCGTGTTCACGACCTGCTGACGGGGATTGCGTTTGCGCGGACGCTGCCGGGGGTGCTGGAGGTGCGGATGGTGGCGAGCGGGGAAGCGGCGCCGGCGGCGGTGCTGGCGCGGGCGCTGGCGGAAGATGGCGTCACGAAGGCGGCGATCGACCTGGGCGGGTTTGATTTTGACCGGGTGAAGGATGAGACAGACGGCGATTTTCTGCCGGGCGGGCTGAAATACGGCGGGATTTATGGGTTTGTGCCGTTGATGAACGGCCGGTCGACGCTGCTGACCGGGGCGCGGGAGGCGGGGAAAGTGGACTTGGCGCGCGGGACGGCGGGGGTGGTGCTGGAGAAGGAATCGGGGGGGGTGGCGCGGCTGGTGGGGTTTGTGGGAAAGTGAGGGAGCCGCGAGGGGAGAATTCGTGGATGCGGGGACGGGCGCCGTGGGTCGGTACGAAGGCATCACGGCGGTAGCAGCTGCCGGTCCTGGGGGGAATGAGCCGGTTTTTGTGCGGGGAAGGGAGCGGGGTTGCTTGAAAGTTGTCCGCGATCCTGAGATAGTATGGGTTTCCCCACAGCGAGAGCGTGGGAACGATCACACAGGCCCGGACTCACCGGGAAGAGACCCGGGCTTTCCGGGGCAAAAGGAGATACTACACGTGGCTCATTCGTTGTCAGCAAAGAAGCGGATTCGTCAGAATGCCAAGCGGCGTTTGCGGAACCGCGACCGGAAGCGCGAAATCCGGCTGGAATTGAAGAAGATGACGTCGGCGATCACGGGCGGGGACAAGGCGACGGCGACGGAAGAATTGAAGAAGGCCCAGCAGGCGCTGGACCGGATCGCCACCCGCGGCACGATCCACAAGAACACCGCGGCCCGCCGGAAGAGCAAGCTGGCCAAGCGCGTCAATGCGCTCGGCGCGGCGGCTGCGGCCTCCAAGTAAGAAGTCCTGAGTGCTGAGTCCTGCGTCCTGCGTTGCCCCGGGCAATGCGGGATTTGAGGGCGGCTTTGCAGGATGTGATTCATGAGCGACCGCTTGGTGTTACCCCCCCCACCGATGGGTGACATGAAGCGGTCGTTCGTTTCGCGCGCCGGCTTCAAACTTGAAGCGGCGATGGCGGGCTTCGGGGTCGAGGTGCAGGGAGCGGTGTGTGCGGACCTGGGGGCGAACGTCGGGGGTTTCACGGATTGCCTGCTGCAGCGCAGGGCGGCGAAGGTGTTCGCGGTGGACACGGCGTACGGGGT
>JBEHXY010000424.1:0-3706 GCA_048498455.1 Planctomycetota bacterium
CCGATGTGATCGAGGCGCACCTTGCCATCCTTGGAGACCTCCGGCACCCACCCGCCGATGACGAGTTCCTGCCGGCCGACGAGTTTGACCTTGAGCCAGGCATCGCTGCGGTCGGAGACGTAGACGGAATCGGCGCGTTTGGCCATCACGCCTTCGAGGTTTTTGCTGCGTGCCACTTCCAGCATGTCGCTGCCCTTGCCGACGCGCGCGGGAGAAATGCGGCACGCGGGCGGGAGCAGGCTGGAGAGGGACTCCAGCCTTTCCCGCCGTTCCGTCCAGGGTAAGTCGCGCAGGTCGTGCCCATCGAGATAGAGCACGTCAAAAAGGCAAAAGGCGATTTCCACCTCCCTGGCGGCGCGGGCCACCGCCTCGGGCCGGGTCACGTTCATGCGGGTCTGCAGCAGCGGAAACGAGGGCTCCCCCTGTTCATCCAGGGCGATGATCTCGCCATCGAGGATGGCCGTCCGCCGGCCCAGCGCCGTGCCAAGTTCGGCAAGTTCGGGGTAGCGGAAGGTGGCGTCGAGGTTGTTGCGTGAGAGCAGCCGCAGGCCCTGGTCATCATGAAAGGCCAGCATCCGCACGCCATCCCACTTGAACTCGAAGGCATAATCCTTCTGGTTGTGCGGCAAGCCGGGCGCGAGGACGGCCTTCATGGGGTCGATCCAGACGGGCACGGGATCGGCCGCGCGGGGGGACTTTTTGGCGGAGCTGGTGGGGCGGCGCTTGGCCATCGCAGGCTCATCGTAGGCGTGGCGGTGAAGACGGGACATCAGCTCACACAAACGCGGCGCAACGGATCACCGAGGCGCGACGCGCTTTTCTGGAAAGATGCCATCCTGGGCTGTTGCGGGGAGCTGTTCCGTAGACTCCGGCCAAGTCGCCAGAGGGGTGATTGCAACGTCCATGCCGCCGGCCGCGCACTGCGCGGATGCGAAATCCCTTGCCCTGCCCGCCCGCTATCGGCCCCACCACTGGTGTCCGGCTGAAGGTGGCACCCCCCCCGCCGGGGGAAGGTCCTCCGCACCGCGACGCTTTGTTGCCGAACAATTCCCGCACATCTTCCCGAGGCTCCGCCGCGGCAAGACCGGCCGTGGCTTCCTGCGAACCCGTGCGGGCCTTTTTCACGCGGACCCCTCCCCCGCTACAATGCTGTTTCTCAACTCCTTTTTGCCACTGACCACGAGGTTCGACTTGTCGAACGAACTGCCCCCACCGACGGCCGCTGCTGAGCAGCCCCCCCACCCGGACGCTCCTGCCGCCAGCGCCACGCTTCCCGGCGGTGCCACCCCCGCGGCGATGCCCTCGCTGCTGGATGACCCGCAGGTCCGCCGCTGGGGACCGCTGGTCGCGCTGATTCTTCTGACGTTCCTTTTTCTGTTCCCCTCGATCCGCGGGATGTACATCTGGGACGATCCCGAGTGGCTGACCAAAAACACGACCATCCAGTCAGGTCCGATGGGCCTGTGGAAAGTCTGGACCGATCCCTCAACCACGCCCCACTATTACCCGCTGGTGTTCACGACCTATTGGCTGGAGTATCGCCAGTGGGGGCTGGGCACCATGGGGCCCGACGGCATCATCCGGGGCATCGGCTACCACGTGGACAACCTGCTGCTGCACATCGGCGGCGTGCTGCTGCTGTTTCACCTGCTCAAGGGACTCAAGCTTCCCGGCGGCAAGGCCGGCGCGTGGATCGCCACCGCGATCTGGGCGATCCATCCGATGACGGTGGAATCGGTGGCCTGGGTGGCGGAGCGAAAGAATGTGCTTTCGGGGGTGTTTTTCTTCGGGTCGCTGCTGTTCGCGCTCAAGTTCTTTGACGTGATACGGGATGACGACACGTCCGACGCGGCCGCTGCAGACACCGCGGGCGCCCCGAGCGAGAAGCCGGCCGCCCGCGACCCCGCCGCGCCGCGCTGGAACCTGTATGCGGCGTCGCTGGCGCTCTTTCTGTGCGCCATGCTATCCAAGACGGCCACCTGCTTCCTGCCCCCCGCGGTGCTGGTCCTGATCTGGTGGCGGCGCGGGCGGGTCACGCTGCGCGAGATCGCCCTCACCCTGCCCCTGTTCGTGATGGCCGTGGGCTTCGGCGGCCTGACCGCCTACCTGGAAAGCCAGTCCGTGGGCGCCAACGGGCCCGAGTTCGACTTCACGTTCCTGCAGCGCGTGCTGATCGCCGGCAACTCGATTTTCTTTTACATCGGCAAGCTGTTCCGCCCCTTCCCGGTGATGCAGATTTACCCGCGGTGGAACATCGTCGCCCGCCAGCCGATCACCGACAGCTGGCTGTACATCGCGCCGGTGGCCGCGGTGGTCATCGGCATCGTGCTGTTCCTGCTGCGCAAACGGATCACCCGCGGGCCCCTGGCCGCCTACCTTTTCTTCGTCGGCGGGCTGTTTCCCGTGATGGGCTTCATCAACTATTACACGATGATCTACACGTTCGTGGCCGATCACTACCAGTACCTGGCGGGCATTGCGATCATTGTGCTGACGGTGGAGGTGTCCCTCTGGATTCTGCGTTCGATCGCCGGGCGCGTGCCGGTGCAGAAGGGCTTCGACCGCGAGACCGAGCAGCTGCGCTTTTTCCGCATCACCGCGGGCCTGCTCTTCGGCGGGCTGATCCTGTCGCTGGGCTCGCTGGCCTTCGGCGCCGCCAGCCTGTACCAGGACTCCCGCGAACTCTGGGATTTCAACACCAAATACAACCAGTCGCGCGGGGCCTTCGGCGTGTGGCACAATCTGGGCGATGCCTATTTCGTGGAGTTCCATGACCGCGACAGCGCCATGAAGGCCTACCAGGAAGCGGTCAAATATTACCCCGACTGGAATTCCTACCATTCCATGGGCGTGATCGCGCTCGATGCCGATCGCCCCGGCGCCAGCCGCATGGACGAAGCCCTCGGCTACCTGAAGGAATCGGAACGGCTGATGCCCGCCTTCGTGCGCGAAGGCCGCCAGAAGGCCCTTGCCCGCCGCTCCCACGATTACAACGCCGGCATCGGCGGCGGCAGCTCGCTGCTCTATGGCACCAGCGCCCTCATCGGCGAACACCTGATGAACACCGGCCGGGCCCGCGAGGCCATCCCCTTCTTCCGCGCCGACCTGCAGCAGAATCCCGGCAACCCGATCGACCTGTTTCAGATCGGCCAGTGTTTGCAATCGGAAGGCGACTACGCCGGCGCCCTGAGCTGGTACCAGCAGGCGGTGGACGCCAACCCGCGGTTCGTCGAAGCGTGGCTGCAGCTGGCCGCGGTCGCCGGGCAATTGCATTTGTCCACGGAGCGCCGTGCCGCGCTGCTGCGGGTGTACCAGCTGGATCCGCAGAACTATGGCTTCCTGCTGGGCGTCCTGGACACCGACCCCGCCGGCCTGATCGGCCCACCGGCGCCCTCGACCAACCAGGCCGACACGCAAGCCGCCCCGCCGGCTGTCCCCAGCGGCATGGGCCCCGGCACCCTTCCGCAACAGCCTGGCAAATGAGTGGCAGGGGGGCGGGAGCGGAGCGGGAGGTTGCGAGGGCGGGCGGCTCCGTGCAGGCCTCTCCCAAGCGGCCGAGATCACGCCATCCCGCGGAAAACCCCGAGTCGCTTGACCCGCGCAAGCGCTTATTTTAGAGTAGCGGGTCTACCAGGGCAGATAGCTCAGCTGGTAGAGCAAAGGATTGAAAATCCTTGTGTCGCCGGTTCGATTCCGGCTCTGCCCA
>JBEHXY010000425.1:0-3699 GCA_048498455.1 Planctomycetota bacterium
GCCCCGCCAGCGCCGCCCAATGCAGCAGCGTGTACCCCGCCCCATCACGCGCCGCCACCCACTCCGGGGCCCCTTCCACCAGCCGCTCCACCCCCGCCGCATCCCCCAGCCCCGCCAGCGCAAACCCATCCGCCACCGCCCCCCGCGCCAGGAGCCACCGCCACAGCCACTCCGCCCCATTGGCCACCGCATGATGCAAACACGTCCACCCCTCGCCATCCCGCCCGTTCACCTCCGCGCCATGCGCAAGAAGGCACTCAAGCACCTCCGTGCACGCCCCCGGCTCATGATCCGGTTGGCAAAGATAAGCCACCTGCTGCAGCGCTGTCCGACCCCATGGGTCGCGCGCATGAACGTCCTCACCTTGCCGCAACAAGTGCTCCACCATCCCCCGATGCCCACCGCTCGCCGCCACGTGCAGCAGCGTGTCGCCGACCTTCGATTTCAACCCCGCCCCATAAGACCGAAGCAGGTCCACGCGCTCCACATCGCCATTCCACAACGCCCACTTCAACGGCGTCCAACCGAGGTGGTCTTTGCAGTCCGGCCGCGCGCCCTGCTTCAGCAACAGACGCAGCACTTCAATGCTCCCGGCGCGATTTACCGGACTTCCCATGTCCGTGCGCGCATTCACATCACATCCCTGCTCAATCAAGTACGCCACCAGCGATGCCGGCGCATCAGGATGGCACACAACCGACATTAGAACCGTGCCCCCATCAAGCCGCTTCGCCCGCACGTCCGCCCCCGCCGCCACCAGCACCTCCGCAATCGCCGCCGTCCTGGCATAAAACAGCGGCGTCGCCCCCCAGTCATCCCGCCCATGCACATCCGCACCCGCCCCCACCAGCAGCGCCGTCACCTCCGCCGTCCCCGGCACACACCGCACATGCAGCGCCGTTCGCCCCAGCCCCCCGCGCAAATGCACATCCGCCCCCAGCTCCAGCAGCGCCTTCGCCACCACTCCCTTTCCCCAATACGCCGCATGATGCAACGGCCCATGGTGGTAGTACCCATCAGTCGCCCGCAAAAGCCCCGGCGAATCCTTCACCAGCGAAACCACGCGCAGCACGTCCCCATGCCAGATCGCATCGAACAACGCAGCCACCGCGCCGCCATCAGAAATATCAGTCATGAATTGCCGGCCGCAATCGGGCCAGAGGTAGGACGCAAACAAGGCCGCCAGGCGGAGCGCCGGGCTTCCCTTCGCCCCAATCCTACGATTCCCATAGTCCTCCCTCAAGAACATTCTCATGCAGAAATCATCGAACATCGCCCCTCGCCCTCACCCGCCGCCCCGTCATTAGCCCCAAAATAACCCCCCAAAAGTCCCCCCTCCCTCCAGCCGATATTCCCAAGACGTTATCGCGCCCTCGCGCCCGAAAGGCCCCCAATGCGCTTATCCCCCTCATCCCCGCCAACCCCCACCCCCCCCTCGCGCCGACAACGCGCCGTCACCCTCCTCGAAGCCGTCATCCTCGTCTTCGTCCTCGGCATCATCGGCGTCGCCGCCGGCGTCGGCCTCCAGGCCGCCGTCCACGTCCCCGCCGTCATCGATGAACGCCTCTCCCTCCACGCACTCCTCGTCCAACGCATGGAGGAAATCTCCGCCATCAGCTTCGCCTCCCTCGCCGCCGGTCAGGACGATGCCGGCGTCGCACTCTCCGACTCCGTCCCCTTCAAAGGCAAAACCCTCACCCGCACCGTCTCCGTCACCAAGGTCGACGGCGACGGCGACGGCGTCCCCGACCCCGACCTCCTCGAAATCTCCGTCTCCATCAATGGCCAAAGCCTCAAAACCCGCGTGTGCCAGCCGTGACCACCAACCCCACCACCCGCCGCCGCGCCTTCTCCCTCCTCGAGCTCCTGCTCGCCCTCGCCATCATCGCCGTCACCTCCACCGCCATCACCGCCATGCTCGCCGCCGCCGCCAAAACCAGCAGCCTCGTCACCGCCCAGGGCACCGCCCAGTGGGAACTCGACGCCGCCATGCGACGCATCACCCAGCAGGTCCGCATGTCCGCCAAGGGCAGCCTCACCGTCGGCACCGATTCCTCCGGAAACCCCACCTTCTCCCTCGTCACCCAGCCCGATGCCAACGCCTTCACCTACCTCGTCGGTTACGCCCTCACCACCGATCCCAACGGCACCCGACAGTTCGTCGAAACCGACCCCCGCTACGGAACCAACGTCCTCGTCCACGACCTCCAGGCCTACGACGCACGCCTCAAAAACCCCACCGGCCCCGCCATCCTCGTCGTCACCCTCATCGCCGGCCGCGCCGACGCCCAAACCTCCCGAACCTTCGAAGCCGTCCCCAGAAACCAGTAAACCCCACCTCCAAAGCCCCCGCCGGCCGCCCCCTCAACCCGCCCCCCATTCCCTCCGATAATCCCTGTGACGATCCCCTCCCTCACCCGGGTGCCCCATGCGCTCTCGCTCCACCGCCGCCTCCCCACTCAAGCCGCCCCGCGGCTCCGTCCTCTCCCTCCTCGTCGTCATCTCCGTCGTCATCACAGGCCTCATCCTCGCCACCGCCTGGTCCGCCTCCATCCAGGCCAACATGGCCTCCCGTCTCCCCAAGTTCGACGCCGCCTACTACGCCGCCGAAGCCGGCGCCCAGCACGCCGCCTGGAAATTCCGCAAGGACAACCAGTGGCGCGCCCCCGCACTCTCCCCCCTCCAGGGCTCCCTCCTCGTCGATGGCACCACCTGGAATTACACCGTCACCTGCACCGACAGCATCGGCGATGCCACCCTCGCCTGGAAATTCGACGAAAACGCCGGCGCCTCCACCGCCGATTCCTCCGGCCACGGTAACCTCGGCACCTTCCACGGCGGCGTCTCCTGGGACCCCTCCGGCCGCTCCGGCAACGCCGTCGCCCTCAACGGCATCGATGGCTACATCGACTGCGGAAACGGCCCCACCACCAACCTCACCTCCGACTTCACCTTCTCCGCATGGGTCAAAATGAACTCCGGCGCCTATGACCAGAAAATCGGCGGCAACCAGGACGGCGTCGCCGGCGGCTACAAACTCTGTATCTACAACTCCAAGGTCGAACTCGAAGTCCGAGACCCCTCCAACGTCGCCCGCCTCGACCGCGATGTCCCCGGTGGCAAAATCCTCGTCATGGGCTCCTGGTACCACGTCGCCGGTGTCTACAACCGCGCGGCACATACCATCAAAACCTACGTCAATGGCAAGTTCGACCGCCAGCTCACAGGCCTCCCCGACAACGCCCTCGGATCCACCTCCGGTAACTTCGTCATGGGCCGCGAACCCTGGAAAAGCGCCTACTACTTCAATGGCTCCCTCGACGATATCCGCGTCTTCAACCGCGCCCTCTCCGATCTCGAAATCAACTCCCTCTACGACACCACCGTCGATATCGCCGCCACCGCCTCCAACGGCGCCGTCGCCAACTGCGTCGCTTACTCCGTCGCCATCCCCACCCCCCTCCCGCCCACCGTCCCCGCCATCACCGCCGTCAACGACTTCATCCCCCAGGACCTCACCATCAACGGCGACCTCGCCATCCGCGGCGCCGTCAAACCCATCGCCCCCAAATCCACCATCAACGGCAACCTCACCTTCGGCGATAAACTCACCGGCATCGGCAATATCACCATCACCGGCTCCTCCACCAAGGTCGCCACCCCCACC
Source organism: Planctomycetota bacterium (assembly GCA_048498455.1). Taxonomy (GTDB): domain Bacteria; phylum Planctomycetota; class Phycisphaerae; order WQYP01; family WQYP01; genus CALCHA01. The sequence goes on from JBEHXY010000425.1 coordinate 3,668, forward strand.
AATATCCCCATGCCCTCCCTCGACCTCAACGC
>JBEHXY010000426.1:0-3685 GCA_048498455.1 Planctomycetota bacterium
GCCGGCCTGGCATGATGCCGGGCGCCCCGTGGGGGAGGCCCCTTCCTTTTCCAGCAAGCCTCTTGACCCTCACGTTGCGTCACGCTCGATAATGGTTCGCATCGTTTCGGTTTGCGCGAGACCGTCCCATGGCCTATACCGTCAAACGCCTTGCCTCCCTCTCCGGCATCAGCGTCCGCACGCTGCACTTTTACGACCAGATCGACCTGCTGAAGCCCGCGCGCTATGGCCGCAACGGCTACCGCTATTACGAGCAGGCCCAGTTGCTGATGCTGCAGCAGATTCTTTTCTATCGCGAGCTGGGCTTTGAGCTGCGCCGGATCAAGGAGATCCTGAGCCGGCCGCGGTTCAAAAAGGCCGCCGCCCTGCGCTCTCACCGGAAAGTGCTGCAGCAGCGGCTGCTCCACGCGCGCAACCTGCTGGAGACGGTCGACAAAACGCTGAACCACCTCCAAGGAGCGACGCCCATGAAAGACGAAGAGCTGTTCGCCGGATTCACCGTGGCCGCGGGGGAGGACCGCACCAGCGAACGCTTGTCGCTGCGCGGCGAACCGCACCTGTGCAAGGTTTCGTCCAAAGACACCCAGGGCGCCTTGTGCGTCTTCGAGGTGACCGGCCACAGCGGCGGCCCGCGCCACCTGCACCACGACCAGGACGAGTGGATCTATATCGTGCAGGGCCAGTTCGAATTCCACGTGGGAAAGAAGCAGTTCTTCGCCTGTCCGGGTGAATCGGTGTTCCTGCCGCGGGAAGTGGCGCATGCCTGGCGCTGCACCGGCGATCCGCCCGGCAAGATCATCAACCTTTACCAGCCCGCGGGGAACATGGAAGGCTTCTTTCACCGGCTGGCCGGCTACAACGACACGCGCCCCGTGCACGAAGAACTCGGCGTTGAGGGGCTGCACCAGCTCTTCGCCCAGCACCACCTGCGGCTGGTGGGGCCGCCGCTGGGGTGGGATCCGCAAGCGGGCAATCCCTGAGCCGGCGCCGGGCGATGAATCGGGCGGGGGCGCAGGACTCTTTGCCTCGCCTCAAAAGCAGCGCTACGATTGGCCTCCCTGCAATCACACGAGGTCATCCATGCCCCACGCACATCCCCCGGCCCCTCGCACGCTCGGTCAGCTGAAAGCATCCGGCTACCAGACGCAGACGGTGAAAGACGAACTCCGCAAAAACGTCATCGCGAAGCTCAAGAGCGGGGAGGAGCTGTTTCCGGGCATCCTTGGCTACCGCGACACGGTGCTTCCGCAGATCGTCAACGCCATCCTCTCCAAGCACGACATTCTTTTCCTGGGCCTGCGCGGGCAGGCCAAGACGCGCATCCTGCGCATGCTGCCGGACCTGCTCGATGAATGGGTGCCGATCCTCACTGGGGCGGAGATCAACGACGATCCGCTGCGACCGATCACCACGACGGGCAAGCGGCTGGTGGCGGAGCATGGCGACGATGCGCCGGTGGAGTGGATTCACCGCAGCGCGCGCTATCACGAAAAACTGGCGACGCCGGACGTCACGATCGCGGATCTCATCGGCGAAATCGACCTGGTGAAACATGCGCAGGGGCGCTACCTGTCGGATGAATCCACCATGCATTTCGGGCTGATTCCGCGCACCAACCGCGGGATTTTCGCCATCAACGAGCTGCCGGATCTTGCCCCGAAGATCCAGGTCGGCCTGTTCAACGTGCTGGAAGAGCGCGACATCCAGATCCGCGGCTATCCCATCCGCCTCGACCTCGATGTGTGCATGGTGTTCTCCGCCAACCCGGAGGACTACACGAATCGCGGCCGGATCGTGACGCCGCTGAAGGACCGCATCGGCTCGGTCATTCGCACGCATTATCCGGCGACGGTGCAGGAAGGGATCGAGATCGTCAAACAAAACGCCTGGATCGAGCGGGGCACGGCGAACAACGGAGAGAGCGTCGCGGTGCTGGTGCCCCAATACGTTCACGAAGTGCTCGAGGAGTTTGTGCGGACCGCGCGCACGAGCCCGCACATCAACCAGGCGTCGGGCGTGTCGGTGCGCTGTTCGATCGCCAATGCCGAAAATGTGGTGTCGTCGGCGGAGCGGCGCGGGATCGTGCTGGGCGAGAAGCGGGTGGTGGCCCGGGTCGACGACCTGTCGTTCATCACGGCCAGTTCCCGGGGCAAGCTGGAACTGATGCTGGCGGAGGGCGACAACGCGGAGGACAAGCTGATCCACGCGCTGGTGGGCGAAGCGGTGAAGAACGTGTTTTCGCGCCGCGCGGAGCTCTCGCAGTTCGACGAGATCGCGATGCAGTTCAAGGGGGGCGTGACGCTGCAGGTGGGGGACGACGTGCCCACGGCGGTGATGCTGGAAAACTACGGCCACATCAAGGGGCTCAAGCAGGCCGCGACGGAATTCGCCAAGGACCTGGGGCTCGATCCCAAGGATCCGGGGGCGGTGGTGTCGGCGGGCGAATTCCTGCTCGAGGCGCTGTATGTGAACAACCGCCTGAGCAAGGCGAGCATTCGCGGCAAAACGTTCTTCCGCAAGTGATCGCCCCGGGGGCACGCCGCGGACAGGCCCCGGTGGGGGGGTTCAGATCACCATGGACTTCTTCATGCCGGGCGTGGCCGCATCGAGGCGCCGCGCCAGTTCGGGCAGATGGCCGGTGGGCACCGCGGGAAAGAGGTGGTGCTCGAGGTGGTAGAACATGCTGTAGCTGACGAAGTTTTTCAGCCAGCCGCGCTGGGTGCGGGCGACGGTGTGCTGGTCGCAGCCGTGGTGCACGGTCCAGACGGCGAAGAAGCCGGTGAAGCACTCGCCGCAGGCCATCGCCAGCACATGCCAGCGCAGGAACGCGGGCGCAGCGGGCAGGCATGCCGCCACGACGGCCGCGATGATCAGCAGCAACTCGGCGAGAATCCACCAGCGCTTGTCGCGCGTGGCCATGCGCAGCGCCGCCGTGTGCAGCCGCAGGGGGAACAGGGGGCCGGTCACGAGCACGCGCCACCAGCGCTGGTTGGCGTGGCCGGCCTCGATGTCTTCGTCGTCGAGGCAGTGGCGATGGTGATGGAGATGGGTCACCTGCACCGCGTGCATGCTGCCGAGCATCAGGAGGCTGAGGGCGCAGAGGACGCCATCCTGCACGGGTCGGGGCAAGCCCATGGCGTAGTGCTGCGCGTTGTGCGATTGCCGCAGACCGGTGAGGAAAAAGAAGAAGGCGGCCAGCAGCCCGAGGGGCCACCAGCCGCGCTGGTAGCACGCCCAGCTGGCCAGCAGCCAGGGCAGACTGAGGGACAGCTCACATGCCTTCTCCCGCCATGTGAGCTGCACGAGGTCGCGCCAGGGCACGATGCGCCGGGCGGTGGGAAGGTCGGCCGCCTGATCGTCGGGCCCCCAGCCGAGGTCCATGTCCATTTCCGACTCCTTTCGTTATTATTGAACTTTCAATAATTATTGAAAGTAGTGACGACGGGGCGGCGTGTCAAGAAATCGTTTCTGGATTTTTTTGGGGAGGGTTGCGTGGGCGGTTCGGGGCAGCGGGGGGTGGGGGAACCTTGGGGCGACGGCCGGAGTGGGGGGGAGCCGTGCGCGCGGGCAGGCCTGGCCTGGTTCTTTCATTCAGCGCTCAGTCTTCGCCGAGTTCCCGTTTCCAGCGCACGCTCAGTGCTTCGACCCCGGCCAGGGCCATGGCCTTATCGACATCGCGCTTGCG
>JBEHXY010000427.1:0-3680 GCA_048498455.1 Planctomycetota bacterium
TTTGCGACCACCTGCTCCCCACCCACCCCCCCCCAATACCGCCGCCTACCCCCTCTACCCGTTGTGGCGGGACCTCCCTTCCCACACTCCCGCTTCTTGCTGCCCGCGCGGGGCTCGGGTACCTTGCGCTCAGCCAACAGCCTGAATTTGCATGGAGGTGCCTCATGAGTCGGCCCGATATCGAGGCCTATGCCGCGGGGGCGGGACAGCTTGCCGAGGCCATCCGCGGCCTTGAGCACGCGGACTTCTCCGCCATTCCCGTCGCCGGCACCTGGTCGATCGGGCAGATCGTCCTGCACCTGATGGACTCCGACCTCATCGCCGCCGATCGCATGAAGCGCGTGATCGCTGAAAACAATCCCACCCTCATCGGCTTTGATGAGACCGCCTTCGCCGAGCGCCTCTTTTACGGCCAGCAGGACCCCCACAAGGCCGCCGACATCTTCCGCCTGAATCGCGAAATGACGTCACTGCTCCTCCGCCGCCTTTCGGACGCCGACTTCAAACGCATCGGCACCCACAACGAACGCGGCGTGGTCACCCTCGGCCAACTCGTCGATCTCTACGTCCACCACCTCAACCACCACCTCGGTTTCATCCGCCACAAGCGGCAATTGTTGGGTAAAGCGCTGTGAGCGCGGAACATGAAGCGGCGAGGAATGCCGTGAGCGACGAATCGCAGGGACGCCTCTTTGCAGACCAGCCCGGTCCCTCCAACACCGGGAAAAAGCTGCCCCGCGCCCCCAAGGCGCCGCCCCGCAAACGCCCCCCCAGGGGAAAGGTCCGCCGCGAGTTCTCGGCCGGCTTCATCCTCTTCCGCGACACCCCCGGCGGGCCGGTTTTCCTCCTCCTCGACTATGGCAAACACTGGGATTATGCCAAGGGCCACCTCGAGGAAGGCGAAACCGCCTGGCAGGCCGCCGTCCGCGAGCTCCGCGAAGAAACCGGCATCCGCCAGGTCGACCGCGTCACCCGCTTCGAGCGCGACATGCACTACTTCTTCTTCTCTCCCAAAAAAGGCCAGGTCCACAAGACGGTCACCTACTTCCTCGGCCGCACCCGCGTCGAAGAGGTCGCCCTCTCCGATGAACACTCCGGCTACGCCTGGCTCGGATACGACGAGGCCATGGGACGCCTTACCTACGAAAACGCCCGCGAAATGCTCCGCGCCGCTCACGAGGCCCTGCAAAACAAATAAAGGTGACCTATGGACCAACCGGTGGAACGTCTCAACCTCGGCGCCGCCTTCGGTTTCCCCCTCAGCCGCCAGGCCTGGGGCGACAAGGCCTTCCTCAACCTCCTCCTGATCGCCGTCTGCTTCCTCATCCCCATCATTGGCCCCCTCGTCGTCCTCGGCTACGGTGTCCTGGTCGAGAAAGCCGCCATCCAGGATCCCCTCGGCCCCGCGCCCCGCTTCGATTTCAGCAAGTTCACCGACCACCTCGGCCGCGGCGTCGCCCCCTTCGTCGCCGGCCTCCTGCTGCTCCCCCTCTGGATCATCATCGTCGCCATCGTCTTCATCCCCCTCATCGTCATCCTCGCCAACTCCCACGCCCAGGGCATCGAGGTCGCCGCCCTCTTCGCCGCCGCCTACCTGCTCACGATGATCCTCATGCTCTTCGCGGGCATCTTCGTCTGGCCCATCGCCCTCCGCGCCATGCTCGAACAAAAAATCCTCTCCGCCTTCGGCCTCGGATTCGTCCTCGACTTCCATCGCCGTGTCTGGCCCGAGGAAGCCAAACTCGCCGGCGCCTGGATCCTCCTCATGGTCCCCCTCATCCTGTTTTCCTGCATCCCCTTCCTCTCCTACTTCCTCGTCGCCGGTCTGCTGCTGATCAGCTGGCACGCCCACGCGCAGCTTTATCGCCTCTACCTCGCGCGCGGCGGGATGCCCCTCGACTTCACCCCCGTCACCGTCGAGCTCGCCCCCGCCTTCCCCGTCCAATCCCCCGCGACCTTCACCGCGCCGGGCTCAGACGCAGCATCGCCGCCTGGTGCGGCTCCAGGTGCACCGTGATCGTCTCCGCCTGCTGCGGCAAATCCTGCTTCGCCCACAAATCCCGCACCTTCACCGGACCCGTCATCCCCAGCGTCTGAAGCGACGCCGACACCGCCACCGCCTTGCCCGGCATCGTGGCCGGCGCCGGGCCACGCCCGCGCCGCGTCGCCGGCGCCGTCGCCGGCTTGGGCGCGCTGGGATCCACCGGGTATTCCTGCGCGTTGAACAGCGCCACGTACTTGTCCTGCGTCCCCGGTATGTTCGCCGCCCACACCACCAGGTCCTCCTGCCGCGACACCTGGTGATTGTCCGACGAAAGCTTGTCCGCCGACAGCACCTCGTCGTTCGTGATCAGCTCCAGCGTGAAATCATCATTCCGCGGCAGATTCGCCCCCAGAATCAGCGGCGAACGCGCCATGCACCACATCGTCATCAGCGTCCGCTGCTCGTCATGCGTGAAATGCGTCCATGCCCCGTTCGTCCCCCACGCCCGGATGTTCCCCAGCGGCAGCATGTCCGCATCCGGAAAATGCCCCGGCCCCCGGTACGGCGTCCACGCGTCCAGCCGCGCAAACTGCTCTTTCAGCGCCGGCCAGTTGTCCCAGAAATCGTCCGAGATCCGCCACATGTTCGCATGCGTCGACACATGCGCCCCCTCCGCCACCGGCGTCGCCCCCGGCGATGTCGAAAACACCATCGGCCGCCCCGACTTGTCGATCGCCTTCCGGATCGCCTCCACCTCCGCCTTGTGATACACCGGCGCCGACAAATCATCCACCTTCACAAAATCCACCTCCCACGACGCCAGCAGCGCAAACACCGAATCGTAATACGCCTGCGACCCCTCCTTGCTCATGTTCACCCCATACATGTCCGTGTTCCACCGGCAGATGTCCGCCTTGTTGGCGATGTCCGCCGCATGCACGTTCGTCCCCAGTATCGGCACGTTCTGCGCCACCGCCTGCCGCGGAATCCCCCGCAGCAGATGCACCCCGAACGTCAGCCCCATCCCATGAACTTTGTCCGCCAGCGGCTTGAACGACCGCGTCTCCTTCGTCGACGGAAACCGGTTCGCCGCCGGCAACAGCCGCCCGTTCCCATCCATCTCCAGCGCCGCGTTCGGCCGATAACGGTCCGTGTGCGCCAGCGGCTCATACCACTGAATATCGACCGTCACCAGCGTGTACCCGTGCGACTTCAGCTTCTCGCTCATGTACTGCGCATTCGCCAGCGTCTCCCCCTCCGTCACCCCCGCCCCAAAACAATCCCACGAGTTCCACCCCATCGGCGGCGTCTGCGCCCATTTCCAATAATTCGGCGAAGGCTGCGTTGCCGGGCCCGGCACCGGAACCGCCGCCACCATCGCCGCCCCCGCAGCGGCAAACACCAACCCCATCACAATTCTGCGCATCGCCTGCCCTCCGGTTTACGTATCAGGAAAGGACGCTTACTGTACACGCATTCACCAGTTGCTGGGAGTGGCGAAACAACCTGCACCCGGCGGCGACAATCTCTCGACGACAACAACGGAGATCCCCGATGCGGCAGTGTGCGGCACCTTTGGCAATCGCAACCCTTCTTCTCTTCACAGCGACCGCCCCCGCCCAGGAATCCCGTCCCGCGGGACGCACGCCCAACGCCGCACCCACCGATGGCACGCCCATCCCCGCCACCACCACAA
>JBEHXY010000428.1:0-3677 GCA_048498455.1 Planctomycetota bacterium
CGCCGAAAGTCCGCCTGCGTCGACGTCCCCGTCTCCGGATTCGCAGGATCCGCAGCGCTCACCGTGATCGTCCGCGTATAGCTCACGTTGCTGACCACCACCGTCGACGTGCTCGACACCATCGACGCCGCCGGCAGACTCCGCGTCTGCTCCAGCCCGTCCACCAGCGCTGCGTTCAGCGCCGCCATGCGGTTCGCCGCCGCCGGTATCCCCGCGACCGACTGCAGCCCCACGCCCGCGCCCACCGCCACAATGCTCAGCGTCACCATGAGCACCATGGACTCGATCAGCGTCAGGCGGCGGAAGCGGCGGAAGTTCTTCATCAAGGGATACACGTCTCTCCTTCGAGCACGGTGCGTGGCAGTGTCAAAGGTGAGAAACCAGGGGGGACCCCCATTCATCGGCTCGCCCGGGCCGCAAGTTAAACCCGCCCGCCCCCACGCCGCATCCGTAATTGCAGAACCCCGACCCCGCGGTGCCCCACCCGCCTCCTTATCGGCCCCGCGCCCCCGCCCCCCGCCCTACGGCCGCACCCCCAGCGCCTTGCGCGTCTCCGCCGCCAGCACTCCCAGCTGCGTCCGCACCTTCGCCGGCCCCTGCGTGTGGCACGCCACGCCCTGCTTCGTCCCATAGTCCTGGTGATACACCTCCGCCGGATAAAATGCCCCCGCCGGCGTGATCTCCGTCACGATCTTGTTCCGAAACGCCTTCTGCCCGTCCACTTCCTTCAGCGACTCAGCCGCCAGCTTCGTCTGCTCCGCATCATGGGTGAAAATCGCCGACCGGTACTGATCCCCCACGTCCGGCCCCTGCCGATCCTTCGTTGTCGGATCATGGCACGACCAGAACGCATCCAGCAGCTCCGCATACGACACCTGCGACGGATCGTAAACCACCCGCACCGCCTCCGCATGCCCCGTCGTCTCCGTGCACACATCCGCATACGTCGGGTTCTCCGTCGTCCCTCCCGTGTACCCCACCGCCGTCGCCACCACCCCCGGCACATGCTTGAACGCCTGCTCCACGCCCCAGAAACACCCCGCCGCAAACGTCGCCTCCTTCATCCCCTTGGGCACCGCCGGCATCGTCGCCGCCGACATCTCATCCGCCCCCCGCGCCCGCCCCCACGGAAACGCCATCATCATCACCCCCGCCCCCAACAACACCGGCACCAAATACCGCATCATCATCCACCTCTTCAAAGGACTCCCCATTGTAGCCCTCCGCGCAGATCGCCAATGATCAATTACCAATTACCCCCAACCCCCCGCCACAAGACCGATTACGATACCCCCACCAGCCCACCTCCAGCGGGAAAGGGAGAACCCATGGGACTCTTCACCATGCTGCGCGACCCCGCCGGCCGCGCCCTCCGCCGCCACTTCGCCGCCGATGCCAAAAACATCGTCATCAGCGAACGCAAATTCCCGCCGCGCATGCGCGCCGATCTCCAGCTCGCCCTCAACGCCCTCCTCCCCCTTTCCCCCGCGCCCGACGCCCCGCGCACCCTCCGCTTCACCGGCCTCCACTCCCCCTACATGCAGCCGATGTCCCTCACCGCCCTCCTCGCCGGCGCTTCTGCCGTCACTTTCGCACCGCCCCAGTTCGAGGATGTCGACATCGGCGAAGCCGCCCCCGTCCGCTGCCTCAAGTCCGGTCTCTGGTTCCTCGAGCAAGGCCCCGTCCGCGCCGCCCTCCTGCTCTCCCAGGAAGAACAGCGCTATTGCGGCGCCGGCCCCCTCCTCATCGAAATCGCCACCACCCCCGACCACGCCGCCTTCGCCCAGCAACTCTTCGCCCACCTCGAAAAAGCCGTCCGCGAGTCCCGCTCCTACCGCGGCAAAGTCCTCTCCTTCGACGTCGCCTCCCCCTACACCGGCCAGTCGCAGGGCCTCCTCGTCCACAAGCTCCGCCCCGTCTCCCGCGAACAGGTCATCCTCCCCCGCACCACCCTCCAGCTCCTCGACCGCAACGTCCTGGGCTTCGTCGAACGCCGCGAAAAAATCGGAAAATTCGGCCAGTCCCGCAAAAAAGGCCTCCTCTTCTACGGCCCCCCAGGCACCGGAAAAACCCACACCATCCACTACCTCGCCGCTGCACTCCCCCGCCACACCACCCTCATCATTTCCGCCGAACAGGTCGCCATGCTCGGCGAATACATGACCCTCGCCCGCCTCCTCCAGCCCTCCCTCGTCGTCATCGAAGACGCCGACCTCATCGCCCGCAACCGCACCCACATGAACAACCCCGGCGAGGAACTCCTCCTCAACAAGCTCCTCAACGAAATGGACGGCCTCAAGGAAGACGCCGACGTCCTCTTCATCCTCACCACCAACCGACCCGAAGCCCTCGAGGAAGCCCTCACCGCCCGCCCCGGCCGCATCGACCAGGCCATCGAGTTCCCGCCCCCCGACGCCGAAGGCCGCGAAAAACTCATCCGCCTCTACGCCGGCAACGCCCACCTCGACGACGCCCTCCTCCACTCCACCGTCGCCCGCACCGCCGGCGTCAGCCCCGCCTTCATCAAGGAACTCATGCGCCGCGCCGCCCAGTTCCACCTCGAATCCTCCGACGACCCCGCCCTCACCCCCGCCGACCTCGAAGATGCCCTCAACGAAATCCTTTTCCGCGGCGGCTCCCTCAACGCCAAACTCCTCGGCGCCGCCCCCACCTGATCCCCCCGCGCCCCGATAACCGCTCCATCCTTGGGTGCCACGGGTACGGCCCAACCTCGGGGCCGTACCCGTGCCTCCTGTGCGCGCCTCAACACAGTGCACCCTATCAGTACCGCGACCGTCAGGGGCGCTGAGGGACCCCGCGTTTTGCGTTTTCGCTCACGACATCGACGCCGCCACGATGATCGCCACCCCCAGAATCACCGCCCCAATCACAATCGCCACCGCAATATTCTGCCGCTCCGCCAACTCCTTCTGCACATCCACCTTCGTCATGATCAGGTCAAACACCTTGTACCCAATTACCATCAGCACAATCGCCACCAGCGCAAAAATCACCATGCTCAACAGCGCCCCACCCAATTCCACCGGACTGATGTTGAACAACCCCAGCACCTTCATCGCAACCCTTCCAAAAAAAACGTCCGATCGTCCAACCAGAAACTCATAAGTTCCCCCATCTCCGCTTCCCCCCTTCCCTCGTCGTCTCCGTGTCCTCCGTGCCCTCCGTGGTTTTGAACCCACTTCCCCCTCCGCATCACTCAAAAAAATGCGGCACAAATCGGCTCCAATTCCCCGTCACCGCCGAAGCATCCTCCCGTATCCCAATCCCCGCCGCATACCCGTTGATCATCCAACTCCCCACCACCGGCGTATTCCCGCCGAACTTCTGAATCGCACAATACCGCTGCCGCACCACCGCCCCCGCATACGTCCCGCCCGTCTCCGCCACCACCCGCCCACCCTGCACGATTTTCACGTTCGCCCCCTCCCGCGCCTGCCGCGGCTTGATCACCACATCCCCGCTCAACTCCCCCAGCGTCGCCTCCAGCAAATACTCGTTCCCCGGAAACAACTCCCACAACACCGCCAGGATCGCCTTGTTGCTCAGCAGCATCTTCCACGGCGCCTCCAGCCACCGCGTCCCCGCCTTCACCACCTGCGGTCCAAACGCCTCCGCCAGCATCCATTCCCACGGATACAGCTTGAACACATGCAGCA
>JBEHXY010000429.1:0-3654 GCA_048498455.1 Planctomycetota bacterium
GTACCTGGGCGGCGCGGTGGCGACGCATGTGCGGGCGGGGCAGGGGCCGTTTGAGATGTTGTTCCCGGTGTTTTTCGGCGCGATGCTGTGGCTGGGGCTGACGCTGCGGATGCCGCGGCTGCGGGCGGCGCTGTTGAATCGCTGATTGCTTGGGTGTGTTGAGATTTGTGAGCACTTTTTTCAGAGGGAGTATGTCATGAAAGTTCTGGTGATTGTGAAGGCGACGAAGGATTCGGAAGCGGGCGTGATGCCGTCGACCGAGCTGCTGACGGCGATGGGGAACTTCAACGAGGAGCTGGTGAAGGCGGGAATCATGGAGGCGGGCGAGGGGCTGCATCCATCGAGCAAGGGGTTTCGGGTGCGGTTTTCGGGCAAGGGGCCGGTGGTGACGCGCGGGCCGTTCGCGGAGACGTCGGAGCTGGCGGCGGGGTTCTGGATGTGGAACGTGAAGTCGATGGACGAGGCGCTGGAGTGGATCAAGAAGGCGCCGTTCACCTACGAGGAGGTGGAACTGCGGCAGGTGTTCGCGGCGGAAGATTTCGGCGAGGCGTTCACGCCGGAGCTGCGGGAGCAGGAGGAGCGGCTGCGGGCGGAGGCGGCGGCGAAGGCGAAGGGCTGAGGGCGGGAGAGCGCCACTGGCTGCACGGGGCTGCGCGAGGCGCGGCCCCGTGTCGTTTTTGCGGTCCCCGGTTTGCGGCGGCTTGGGTGTGAGAAAGGGGATTGCCATGGCGAAGGTTGCGTGTGAGTGGACGGGGTCGGCGGCGGATTTTCTGCCGCGGAAGATCTCGTTGCCGGCGCTGCGGAAGGCGGCGGAGGGGTGCCGGGGGTGCCCGCTCTACTGCAACGCGACGCAGGTGGTGTTCGGGGAGGGAGCAGCGGGGGCGCGGTTGATGCTGGTGGGGGAGCAGCCGGGGGACCAGGAGGACCTGGCGGGGAAGCCGTTCGTGGGGCCGTCGGGGCGGCTGCTGGATGAGACGCTGGAGGCGGCGGGGATCGACCGCGGGAAGGTGTATGTGACGAATGCGGTGAAGCACTTTAAGTGGACGCCGGCGCCGCGGGGGAAGCGGCGGCTGCATTCGAAGCCGAACTGGACGGAGGTGACGGCGTGCCGGCCGTGGCTGCTGGAGGAGTTGAAGCTGGTGCTGCCGCGGGTGGTGGTGACGCTGGGGGCGACGGCGGCGCAGTCGCTGAGGTGCAGTGCGGTTCGGTTGACGCAGCATCGGGGGGAGTTTCAGGAGGCGGAGGGGGTGGGGGTGGTGCTGGCGACGGTGCATCCGTCGAGTCTTTTGCGGATGCCGGACCCGGCGGCGCGGGAAGAGGGGCGGCGGTTGTTCCTCGCAGATTTCAAGCTGGTGGCGAAGAAACTGGCCAAGTTGGCGGGGTGAATTTTGCGAAAAGGGGGAATTTGGTGATTTTTGGGGATTTAACGAACAAAACCGCGTTTTCGTTGGCGAAAACGCGGTTTTGGGTTGTTTAAGGGAGGTTTTTGGGAGGGTTATCGCGGGGTAAGTGGGGTTAAGCGCGGTTATGCGCGGGTAAGTTGGCGGTTTTTATCATGCGGCGAGGCGGGGGAAGCGGTCTTCTTCGGTAGACAGGGTGGCGGGGTTGGCGGCCGGGGCGGGGGCGGTTCCGGCGGGGAGGGCGCGGGTCATCCAGGAGCCGTTGTTGGCGGTGAAGATGGAGTAGGGGACGACCCACCAGAGGCAGGTGAACCAGAAGAGGGAGTAGAGGATGCCGTAGATGCAGTCGGAGTCTTTTTCCTTGGACCAGTAGTAGGACTGCATGACGGCGCCGAAGATCACGATGAAGGCGAGGTATTTGAGCATGAAGAAGGGGTTGATGATGCCATAGGCGAGGGAGGCGACGATGAGGAGGTAGGGGATGACCATGTCGGCGACGGAGAGGGCCCATTCGAGGTTGGCGTGGAGCCAGTAACGTTTGCGGAAGGGCTTGAAGGCGAAGGTGCCATAAGTGATGTTTTCGCGGAGGTTTCCACGTTCCCACCGCTGGTACATCCTGGCCATCTGCTTGTAGGTGGTGGGGACGTTGGTCCAGACGACGGCGTCGGATTGGAAGACCACTTCGTGGCCTTCACGGAGGATCAGGTTGGAGAGGGCGCGGTCTTCGGCGATGGTGGAGGGCTTGCCGCACCAGGTCTGGTTGTTCCAGTCGGTGAGGACGGATTCGACGGCGGTGCGGCGGTAGGCGGAGAAAGCGCCGGGGGTGCAGAGGACGGAGCGGATGCGGGACTGGTAAGCGCGGGTGAAGTCGAAGGCGAGGACGAAGGAGGCGCGCATCATGCGGGGGAGGATGCCGGCGTCGCGGTTGAGGACCTTGACGTTTCCGGCAACGGCACCGATGCGGGGGTCGACGGCGATGGGGGTGACGAGGGAGCGGAGGGCGTCGCGTTCGACGACGGAGTCGGAATCCATGGTGACGATGACGTCACCGGCGGCGAGGGCGAAGCCGACGCGGAGGCCCTGGCGTTTGCCGCCGTTCTGGTCCATTTTGATGGCGCAAACGATGTCGGGGTAGTGTTTTGCGATGGCGTCCATGTGGCGCCAGGTATCGTCTTTGGAGCCATCATCGATGGCGATGATCTGGAGTTTTTCGCGGGGGTAGTTGGAGCGGGCGATGGATTCGATGGAGTGGGCGACGCCGGCGCCTTCGTTGTAGGCGGGGATGATGACGGTGACGGAGGGGAGGTCTTCGTCGGAGAGGGACTTCATGGGTTTGTAGCCCATGACCATGAAGACGCGGATCAGCGTGACGACGAGCATCAGGGCGGAGTAGACACCGCCGAGGGTCATGAGGATTCCGCCGAGGCGGGTGTTGTAGACTTCACTGAAGGGGTTGAGGAGGGAGCCGGTGGCGATGGCGGCCCATAATATACCTGCGTAGAGGGCCAGGAGCGTGGATTTGAGGGCCACGTCGTACCAGGAGACACGTTGGGAGACATTCAGGATTTTCGCCATGCCATCGCGCATTGCGCGGAGGCCGGCGGGAACTTGCAACTGCGACACGTCTTCGTCCTCGTTTAAGACCACCCGGCCTAGAACATTTTTCGTGCCAGACGGACAGCGGTGTCAGGCAGATCCCGGGGAAGATTCTCGGACGTCCCGGTTTTCGGTGGCGGGCGTTTCCAGAGGGCGATCTATAGACAAGGGATTGATCGTTAGGTTAGAGCGATGTGGGAAGTGCGGGTCTGGGATAAATTTTCCACAAATGAACACGAATGGACACAAATCGGGGCGACGACGCGAATGGCCACGAAAGACACGAAAGACACGAAATGCTGGGGAATTGGGGGTTGGGTTGAGGTTTTCGGGGGTGCCAGGCGGGAGGCGACTCGGGGGATGGAGGGGAGTTTGGGGCTTTGGAATTTTGGAGGGCGGGGAAGGGAGGGGTGGACGAAAATGGCTGGGGTGTGGACAGAGTGGCGGGATGGGGGGGATAATGGCGGGGGTAAGGGGGTTGCAAGGGGGCTTTGCAGAGGGATTTATGGCTGAGGTGGGTGCTGTGCGATGGGGGGAGGTGGTTTGTGGGGAGTGTTTGGAGGTGGTGCGGGGGGTGCCGGAGGGGGTGCTGGACCTGGTGTATATGGATCCGAACGGCGAATAGAACTCGACATTGTGCGCCCGGGCCATCACGTCG
>JBEHXY010000430.1:0-3653 GCA_048498455.1 Planctomycetota bacterium
TGGCTTCGCGGGCTTGTGCGAAAGCGGGGGGCGCGAAGGCGGGAGCGGCGAAGAGCACGGCGGCGGCAAGAACGGCGGCGGTGGATAGACGCATGGGAATCCTCGTGATGTCAGGAAAGGTGCGGCGGGTGGGCCGCGGACAAGAAGGTTAACGGACGGCGATGGGCGATCATGCAGGGGGTCATCCGGGCTGGGTGGCGGGTGCTCCTGCGCGGCCGGCGCGACCTGCGCGGCCGCCGGGGAAGCCCGGTCCGCCGGGCGCGCCTTGGGTGTTGGGGGCGAGGTTGGCGCGGTCGAGACGGATCGCCCAGGGGACCGCCTTTTCTTCGATGATTTTGGTGCCGCCGCTGATTTCGGGGGATTTGGGCGCGCCGTGGAGGTCGAGGACGGCGATGTCGTTCTGGCCGGGTTTCATGAAGGCGGCGGGGACGAAGAGGGAGCGGAGGCCGCCGCGGTCCCAGTAGCGGCCGAGGTTGTGGCCATTGACCCAGACGGCGCCGAAGCCCCAGTTGCGCATGTCGAGGAAGGTGCCGGCGGGCTGATCGACGTTGAACGTGGCGTGATAGAGGACAGGTCCGGCGATGGGCGTTTGCGAAGGCTTGATGGTCTGCACGTTTTCCAGGGGGAGGGAGTACATGTCCCAGCCGGCGAGCTCGGCGCCGTCGAGGGTGGCGCCGCCGATGAGGCCCTTGCGGGCGCGGGCGGGGGAATTGGCGTTGACGATGACGCTGATGCGGCCGAGGTTGTAAACGAGGAGGTCGAGGGTGGCGGGGCCGCTTTCGTTGACATCGATTTTGTTGCTGTCGAGGCCGAGGCCGACGAAGGATTCGCCGACGGGTTTTCCGTTGACCAGAACGATGGTGTAGTCCATGGCCTTTTGCAGTTCGAGCTTGCCCTTGAGGCCGTTGGGGAACTGCTTGCGGTAAAGGACAAACCCGTAGTTCTGGTTGAGATCTTCCATGCTGACGGGCTTGTCGGCGGTGAGGGTGGGCCTGGCTGGGAGCGCTTCGAGCAGCAGCTGGTGCTGGTCGAAGTGGATCGCGGGCAGGGAGATCACAGGGGGATCGGCGGGGATCGGCGGGAGGTCGCGGCCGGTGCGCATGGCGAGGATGTCGCGCAGGACCTTGTATTTCTCGGTGACACGGCCGGCTTCGTCGACGGGGGCGTCGTAGTCGTAGGAGGTCTGGACGGGGAGGTATTCGTTGCAGCCGTTGTAGAAGCCGAAGTTGGTGCCGCCGAAGAAGACGTAGTAGCAGAAGGAGGCCTGGTGATCGAGGAGGAAGTTGGTCCAGTTGGTGATGGCGGGGATGCCGGCGTTTTTGGTGGCGATGGGTTCGCCCCAGCCGGAGAACCAGGCGGTGTAGACCTCGGGGGCGTAGACGGGGAAATCGCCGGCGGCGGCGACGGCGGCGTTGTAGGCCTGCTGGCCGTTGAGGCCGTTGCGACCGCGGAGCACGTCCTCGCCGTAGGGATTGGCGGTGGAGCCGCGGGGCGAGAAGGAGCCGGGATCGCAGACGAAGAGAGGGACGTCAAAGCCGGCCTGTTTGAAGAGGTCGTGGAGCTTGTGCATGTGGTCGTAATTTCCGCCGGCGACCATGCCGAACTCATTTTCGAGCTGCACCATGAGCAGCGGGCCGCCCTTGGTGACCTGGAGGTCTTCGACTTCCTTGTACACGCGCTGGATGTAATCCTGGCACCACTGGATGTACTTGGGATCGTTGGTGCGGATTTTGACGTCGGGGGATTTGAGGGTCCAGTAGGGGATGCCGCCATATTCGACTTCGGCGCAGCAATAGGGGCCGGGGCGAAGGACGACCCACATGCCGTTGTCCTGGCAGATTTTGAACATGCGGCGGACGTCGTTGGTGCCGGTGAAATCGAACTTGCCCTTTTCGGGTTCCACCTGGTTCCAGAAGAGATAGAAGCTGATGGTGTTGAGGCCCATGGCCTTGGCCTGTTTGACGCGCAGTTCGAAATCGTTGGGCATGATGCGGCCGAAGTGCATTTCGCCGGCGATGAGCATGGTGGGCTGGCCGTCGAGGACGAAGGCCTTGTCCTTGAGCTCGAGCTTGTGCGGTTTGCCGTCGGGGACGACGGTGGTGAGTTTTACCGGGCCACCGGTCGGCTGGGTGGCGGGGGTTTGGGCACGGCTGACGCCGGCGGAGGCAAGGACGGCGGCGGCGAGCAGTGCGGTGAGGATGCGGCGGGGAACCATGAGAAAACTCCTTGGGAAGGGGTGCGGCGGTTATCGAAGGGTCGCGGGGGCGGATGCGGGCGAAGGCGCCGTGGCGGCGCCGGCGCGGGCCCCGCGTCCGCGGCCACCGAAGACGCCCCGGGGCGGGGTCGGCTCGAGCGGCAGCTTGAATTCGTCGGGCAGGGGCTGCGGGTGCGCCGGGTCGAACTGGCCCGCATCGTCGGCGATGAACTTCGCGATGTCCATGTGGTTTTTTCGAATGCCATCGATGATGCAGCGGGCGAGCAGGTAGCCGCCATAGGCATTGGTGTGCAGCCCGTCGACGTAGGCGCGGCGGTCGAGGTCAACGCCGAGGGCCTTGTCGACGTCGATGCTCATGGCGTTGAGATCGATGCAGGCGACGCCGGCTTCCCTGGCGGCTTCGACGGCGGCCTGTGGGTAGTCGCGGAGGCCGGCGACGTTGAGCTCGCCACTGCGGATGTCGATCTTGGTCATCGGGGAGACGATCACGGGGGTCGCGCCCCTGGCTTTCACCTCCGCGGCGTAGTCTTTCAGCAGTTTTTTGTAATCGCCCATCGCTTCGGAGTAGGTGTTTTCCCAGCGGCCGGAGGGCTTGTCGGCGGGCCACATGGCGTTGGCGCCGGTCTTGTTGAGATCGTTGTGGCCGAACTGCAGGAAGACGAAGTCGCCGGGTTTCACGGCGCTCATCACCTTTTCCCAGCGGTTTTCGAACTTGAAGGCTTTGAGGGTTTCACCGGATTCGGCGTGGTTGGCGATCGCGACGTCGGAGGTGAAAAAGCGCGGGAGCATCTGTCCCCACGTGCCGTAGGGTTCGCGGGGCTGGTCGGTCACGGTGGAGTCGCCGCAGAGGAAGATCGTCGGCACGCTGGCCTTTTCCACATCCACGGACAGGACCGCGGGGCGTTCGCCGCTGAAGCTGAGGGTGAGCTTGTCATCCCAGGTGAGCGAGCCGGGCTCGCGGGGGTCGAGCTGCACCTCGTCCTTGCTGCCGGCGATCTGCGGCTGGCGCACGTTCACGGTGAAGGTGCGCGCCACGGTTTGTCCGGGCTTGGTTTCGACGCGCTCGAGCATGAGGCGGCGGGCCTCCGCTTTGACGGTGGTCGCCGCCGCCGCCTGGGGGTCGCCCAGCGTGACGGTGACGCGGTAATTGCCTTCGGGCAGCTTCACGGAAAAGAGGAATCGCTGGTTGCTGGTGACGCCGCGGGTGTCGCTTTGGATTGCCGGGGCGGTCGCGGCCATGGGGGCGATACCGGGGGCGGGCACGTTCACGTCGGGTTCGAAGCCGTAGCCGCGGTCGGGGGTGTAGAGGGTGTCCGGCGCGACGGCGGTGGATCCGGCAGGCGCCGCGCCCGAGCCGAAGGTGAATTTGAAGCTGGTGGTCTGCGCGCGGGCGGTGGCGGCAAGCAGCAGGATGGGGATGACGAGCAGGGATCGGTGC
>JBEHXY010000431.1:0-3652 GCA_048498455.1 Planctomycetota bacterium
GCGCATCGCCCCGCTGGAGGGGGCGGCACTGCCCACGAGCATCATCGTGAGCATCACGATCAGCTCGCCGGTGCCGAAGGGACGCCATTTGAGAAACGAGAGCGCCGGGTTGACCACCAGCACGAGGAGCGCCAGGAGCGTGACCGCGCCGATCGGCAGGTGATAGCCGATCAGCGGCGAGTTGCGAACCACCAGGTCGTTGTAAGGCGTCAGGCCGGCGATCAGCGCCACCATCGCCAGGCCCAGGAAAAACGCGCGGCGGGTCAGCGCAGCGGCGACCGGGGCGCGCCGACCGCCGCGCCGTTCCACCCGACCCGCAGGGCTCGTCCAGGCTTCGGACAATTCCAGCGACTCCGCAAACCACCGCTCCCCTTCTCCCGAAGGAGCGGCTCGTTCTCGTTGCATGTCAATGACGGTGGGTTCCGCCATGGGGCCTCCCTGCACACCGGTAAAGGGGTGGCCCCCAAGGGTTATCGACCACTCCCGCCGGGAATAAGAATGGATTCCCCGCCCCGCACCCCTTCGCCCCTCCCCCGTTATCCGTTCCCCCGAATCACGTTCCCCGATTCCGTGTCGATCCTCCGTGATCGTCCGCCCGCGGGGGCGATGGGTCTCGCCCGAGGAGGCGCTGCAGCGAATCCGTCCGCCGCGGCAACCCACCCGTTCCGCGCTGGTGTACGCGCCTGGGCACGTGGTTCATGCGGGGACATGCTGTGCCGGCTGCAACCATCCGTGGCTGCCAGGTCCTGCACCAAACCCCACACGCCCGGCGCCCTCCGGACGCCGTCAGTCATAAAAACGGATGAGGGGGGCGCAAAGGTTCCCCAAATTAAAAAGAAAACCGCCACCTGTTTGGGTGGCGGCTTTTGGGTTCAATGAAAGGGGGTGGTGCCCGTTGGCTGGCGTTATGCACTTTCCTTGATCGGGATGGGCTTGCGATCGAAGAGGCCGACCTCGCCGCGGACGACTTCCTCGGTGATCACATACTTGCCGCGCTGCTGCAGGTCGGGAAGCTGGTACATGAGATCGAGCATGATTTCTTCGGTCACGCTGCGGAGGGCGCGGGCGCCGGTGTCGCGCTTCAGGGCCCGTTCGGCGATGAGCTTCAGGGCGCCTTCGGTGAACTCCAGCTCGCAGCCTTCCATCGAGAAGAACTTCTGGTACTGCTTGACGATCGCGTTCTTCGGCTCGGTCATGATCTGGATCATCGCCGGGATCGTCAGCGGGGCGAGGGTCGCCACCACCGGCAGACGGCCGATGAATTCAGGGATCATGCCGAACTCGATGAGGTCGTCCGGGGTGACCTTGGCGAGCAGCTTGCCCTTGTCGTCTTCGCCTTCGATGCGGGCGTCATTTTCCGAGCCGTAGCCGATCATCTTGCGGCCGAGGCGTTTGCCGACGATCTGGTCCAGGCCGACGAACGTGCCGCCGCAGATGAAGAGGATGTGCGAGGTGTCGACCTGGATGTACTGCTGTTCGGGATGTTTGCGGCCGCCCTGCGGGGGAACGTTGGCGAGGGTGCCTTCGAGCATTTTGAGCAGGGCCTGCTGAACGCCTTCGCCCGACACGTCGCGGGTGATCGAGACGTTCATGTTGGTCTTGCCGATCTTGTCGATTTCATCGATGTAGATGATGCCGCGCTGGGCGGATTCGAGATCGTAATCGGCGGACTGCAGCAGCTTGAGCAGCAGGTTTTCGACGTCTTCGCCGACGTAGCCGGCCTCGGTCAGGGTGGTGGCGTCGCCGATGGCAAAGGGCACGTTGAGGCAGCGGGCGAGGGTCTTGGCGAGGAGGGTTTTGCCCGAACCCGTGGGTCCGATCAGGAGCACGTTGGACTTGTCAATTTCGATGTCCTCGGTGCCGGCGGCGTCGGCGTGGGCGAGGCGCTTGTAGTGGTTGTGGACGGCGACGGACATGGCGCGTTTGGCGCGGTCCTGGCCGATGACGTACTGGTCCATGAATTCTTTGAGCTGCCGCGGGCTGGGGATCTGCCCGAACATGGGGCGGCTGCCGGAGACCTTGCGTTTTTCCTGGCGGAAAATGTTCTGGCAAAGCTCGGTGCAGTTGGAGCAGATGTAGATGTCGTTGGGGCCTTCGACCATGGGGCCGACTTCGCGGGAGGACTTGCCGCAGAAGGAGCAGTTGGTCACTTTGCGGCCGCGGAAGCCGCCGCCGCCGCTGGGGCCGGTGCCCGTTCCGCCGCCAGACCCGCCCCCGGCGTTTCCGCCGTTGCCCCCATTTCCGCCTGCTTGGTTCGCCATTGATCGGTTCCCATGTGTGAACGTCAGAGTGTTCATGAACGCGAAGGTCGAGAGGGCATCCGTTCCGTAAGAGTCACGGATGCAAAAACGGTAAAAACCTTAGACGCTCACCACTTATCATAGAGTTTGTCGGTTACGGCGTCCAACGGGGGCCATCTTTTCTGGGCGCTGGAGGGGCGGCCCAGGCGCGTGCCGGGACGGTTGCGGGGCTGCGGGCGCGGATAAGCGCGCTTAAGTGGGGGTAACGAGGTCGAGTTTACCGGTATCCGGGTGCATCAGCAGGCCATGGACGGTCAGGTTTTTGGGGAGGAGCGGGTGTTCCTTGATCATGCGGACGGAGGCTTGGACGCCGTCGGCGGGGGAGGCGAAGCCGGTGAGCCAGGTTTCGAGGTTGATGCCAGCGTGGGCGAGGGTGTTGAAGGTGGATTTGGGGATGCCGGCGGCGCGGGCTTTTTCGAGGATCTCGGCGTGGCCCATGCCGGTCATGCCGCAGTCGTGGTGGCCGATGACGTAGATTTCTTCAGCGCCGAGGGAATAGATGGCGACGAGGATGGAGCGCATCACCGAGCCGAAGGGGGCGGCGACGACGGCGCCGGCGATCTTGATGATCTTGGCGTCGCCATTGCGGAGGTTCATGGCCCGGGGAAGCAATTCGGTGAGCCGGGTATCCATGCAGGTGACGATGACGATGCGCTTGTCGGGGTAGCGGTCGGTGAGGAGGGGTTCGTAGGCCTTGGAGGCGACGAACTCGTTGTTGAACGCGAGGATATCGGTAAGTCTGCTCATGGCGCGTATTGTAGCGGGGGAAGTTGGGAATGAGGAATAGTGAACAGGAAATTGTGAATTGGGGGGCGAAGGGGAGTTTTCTTGGGTGTTTGGTCATGGTTTTCGATTTTCGAGACACCGCTGTTTGTCGAGGGGAGAGGGACGCAGGGGGGTGGTTTCGGGGAGGTGGCCGCATTCGGGGCAGCGGGTGGGGGAGGCGCGGAGGTCGTAGTGGCAGAGGGGGCATTTGCCGAGGAGGGCCCGTTCGCGGCGGGATTTTCGGCGTTCGAGGAAGAAGAGGAGTCCTGCGATGCCGACGGCGGGGAGGGTGAACATGGTGGTGGACAAAAGGAAGCCCGGCGACAGCCCATAGACGAAGAAGCCGCAGATCCAGAGGATGGCCTGACAGAGGGAGAGGGAGAGAAGCGTCAGCAGCGACGCAGGGAGGCGGTTGATGCGATTGAGGGTGGCCAGCGGGAAGTCGGGTCTCTGGGAGGGCACGCGTTCGGGGATGGGCGGGGGCGGGGGAGTGGTGGTGGCGGTGGGGGGTTCGGGGTAGTCGTCGAGTTGCCAGAGGAGGTTGGTGGCGCCGTTTGCGAGGAGGGCCGTGTGGAGGGCGTTGGCGG
>JBEHXY010000432.1:0-3639 GCA_048498455.1 Planctomycetota bacterium
GGCTTGGTCCTTCGTGGGGACATCCGCGTTGGCGGCGGTGACTCCGTGGCTTGCCTTTACTCGGGGGAGGTCGTCCTGGTCGGTGACGTTGGAGGTGATGGAGGGGTCGACGTGGCCGGGACTCCCGCCCCCATTCCTGCTCCTGGCCGCTCCCCTTTTTGTCGGAACAGTGATCGTCTTGTGGAAGCTGTACCTGGCGATTCTGCACAGAAGTTGATGGGCGTGCGCGTGGCGATGTGGGCCGTGGCACTGGCGTCACTTGCGATGACCGGCTGGTTCATCGCACAGCAGCTCGGCGACCCCGATGTATGGAGCTCGAACGGATTTCCATTGGGCGCCGGCGCCGGGATGTGGCTCCTCGGTGTGGCTCTGGCAGGGTGGCTGTGGTGGCGCGGCCGCCAGCGGGAACTGGCCGTTACCGCCGCCCTCTATGCTGCTTACCTCTCCAACGCCGTGCTTTGCCTGGTGGCATTCACCGATCAACCCGACATCGGCTGGTGGTTCACCGCCGCCGCATCCGGAACGTTGATGGGAGAGCTGGCGGCCTCTGCAGCGGGGCTTGGGAAAAACAATCATTTGTGAACGCCACAATTCCAGCGCGCCGCACCTGGCGAAAGCACGCTCACACGCTCAATGGATAACCGCAGGTGTTGATGCCTGAGCCAAGGTTCAGTGGACCCCGCATGACCCACTCCGAACATTTCCGGGAACCTTTCCCCCTCCCTTCGGTTTCCATCCCTTCTCTTTGACTTCGCCCCCCCACCGCGCGATAGTGACGCCATGACCACCACCCCCACCATCGGCAGACATCCGCCCCAGTTCTTCCTCTCCCTTTACGGCTGGACCTATTGGGGGCCAATCCTGCTCGCCGGCATCGTCGCGGTGGTGACGTTCCTGGTGATTCCCGGCATGTGGCCGCTGGCGATCGTCTTCGGCGTGCTCACGTTTGCCTGCCTGGCGTTTTACCGTGACTTCAACCGGCCGATCCCGGCGGAAGCGGGCATCATGGTGGCCCCCGCGGATGGCAAGGTGACGGAGATCAAGGAACTGCCCCATTACGCCCCTTTCAACGGGCCGGCGCTGAAAGTCTCGATTTTTCTTTCGGTGCTGGATGTGCACGTGAACCGCTCGCCCTGCGACGGCGTGGTGCTCTGGACGCGCTACGAGGAGGGGCTCTTCCTCGACGCCCGCCATCCGGAGTGCACCGACAAAAACCAGTCGCACACGATGTGCATCGGCGATTCAACGGGCCGGCCGACGGCGGTGGTGAAGCAGATCGTGGGGGCGATCGCGCGGCGGATCATCGCGCCGGTCACGGTGGGGGAATCGCTGACCAAGGGCCAGCGCTTCGGCATGATCGCCTTCGGCAGCCGCACGGAACTCTACGTTCCCGGCGGAAGCTGGACCGTCGCGGTGCCGCTCAACAGCCACGTGAAGGGCGGGCGCGACATATTGTTGCGTAAAGCCTGACCCGCATTTTCGACGCTGGGACGCCGCGAGCAGCAGTTTTTTCTTGGGGATGGCGGCGGGCTGCGGATATACTGCGGCATTGCAGATGTACCGAATTTCGGGAGGTGCGGGATGAGTGACTCGCCCGTTGAAACCAAGAAAGAAGAAGCCGGCGAAGCGATGATCGCGGTGGAGGAAGCCCCGCCGAAGCAGCAGGCCGAGCGTTCGCACAAGGTCAAAGACAAGAAGAAGCCGCAGAAGCAGCCGAACTACCACGTGATCATCTGGAACGATGAAGAGCACACGTATGAGTACGTCATCGAGCTGCTGATGACCATTTTCGCGCATTCGTTTGAGACCGCGTTCCAGATCACCCACGAGGTCGACCACGTGGGCAAGGGGATTGCGTTCACCTGCCACATGGAGCTTGCGGAGCTGAAACGCGACATGGTGCTGGCCTACGGGGCGGACTGGCGGATGCCCAAGGTTTCCAAGTCGTCGATCCGCGCGACCATTGAGCCGGCCCCGGAATGAGCCCGCGGGCTTACGGGGTGGCCAGGGTGCGGCGCAGCGTGTCGGGCAGGTGGTAAAGCCGGTGCATGACCAGCACCACGATCGTCATGAACAGGCCGGCGAAACACAGCAGCGGCGAAGCCGCCAGCACCAGCAGCGGAAACGACAGCATCTCCAGCAGCGCGAAAGGCCGGCCCCAGAAGCGGGAGCGTTCCCGCCCGATGCGCCGCCAGGCGCTCCAGCCCAGCACGCTGGTCAGGGCGATCATCAGGATCACCGGCGCGGCGGCGATCAACAGCAGCAGCAGGTCGTCCGAACGGTGCCGCAGCTCCTTGCAGGCGACCACCACGATCAGCAGCCCGATCCATCCAATCGGCATCAGCAGCATCCCCCAGAGCACCTCCGCCGGCAGGCGCTGCGGCGTTCCGCGCACGAACACCGGGGGAATGCGGATGGGGCTCTGCGCGTAAGCGTCGGGGGCATCCATGCCGGCAAGCAGCGCGGCGACGTCGGCGGCGGTCGGTTCGCGCCCGGGACAACGCTCGCTGAGCATGTCCGCAAGCTGCGTCTCCAGATCGCGCACGATGGCCTGCCGCTGGGCCCGGGCGGCGCCCGCCTTCAGCAGCGCGGCTTCGACGGCGTCGAGGTAGCCATCAAGGGAACGGCGAACGTCGGCATCCATGGGAAATCTCCAGGAGAAAAAGGTCAGAACGGCATCCACACCCGCGCGCGGGTTTACAGCACCAGGAAGATTCCCGCCAGCATCAGCGGGTAAAACAGCAGGGCGAAAAGCGCCGTCGGCAACCCCACCACCCTGCCGCGCGACAGCAGGATGTCGGCCACCGCCAGCAGTCCCAGCAGCGTGCCGGCCACCGCGAAGGGGCTCACCGGCAGGAACAGCCACAGGAAGCGCCGGGGTCCGGAGGTGGCGGCCGCCGAGGCGCGCACCGTGCCGTCCGGGGCAGTCGCGCGAAACAGCGTCAGGTCGGCGTTCTCCACAGGGCCCATCACGGGCGCGCCGGCCTCGGCATGCAGGCGGTCACGGGGAAAATCGGCTTCCACGCGAATGCCGCCCGGCGAAAAAAAGCTCGCAACCACCAGCACGATCGCCAGCGGCAGCAGCGACACGAGGATCAGCAGCGCGCCCCAGAATCCGCAGCGCGAGCGCCGCGGACCCATCGACGCCAGGTGCCGCCGCCACTCACTGCCGCTGATGCCCGCCACCGGCATCCCCGCCACCTGGCCGACCGCCGCCTCCACCGCCGGCCGTGTGGGGGCTGCGCTGCCGGCGCGAATCTGCACCTCCCGCACCAGCTCCTCGGCCAGCGCATCGATCGCGGTCGCCCGCGCCGGACGCGTCACCCCCGCCGCCAGCAGCGCGTTGTCCACGCGGTCCAGCACCGCATCGACCGGCCCGCGCAACTCCGCCGGCCACGCTTCCACCTGGGCAATACTCATCGAGTGTCTCCTTCCTGGGGTTTCATCAGATCAGCGACGGCGGCGGAGAGCTCGTCCCAGTAGGCCGCCATCTCGGCAAGCCGCGTGTCACCGGCAGGCGTGAGGCGGTAATAGCGCCGAGGGGGCCCGGTGGATGATGGCTGCTCGCGCACCGCGATCAGCTTCTCCTCCGCCAGCCGCGCCAGCACGGGATAAAGCGTCGCCGGGGTGGTCGAGAGC
>JBEHXY010000433.1:0-3628 GCA_048498455.1 Planctomycetota bacterium
TTGGGGATTTTGATTAGGAGTGATGGGATGCGAGTCTTGGCGATTTTTTCGGCGGTGGTGGTTGGGGTGTTGGCGTTGGGTGGGTGTGGTGGGGGTGAATCGGGTGGGGCGGGGACGCAGGCGGCGGGGGGTGGGGCCGGGGAGGTGAAGATTGGGTTTATTGTGAAGCAGCCGGAGGAGCCGTGGTTTCAGCGGGAGTGGCGGTTTGCGGATGAGACGGGGGCGAAGGAGGGGTTTGCGGTGATTCACCAGCAGGGGCAGGATGGGGAGCGGGTGTCGAGCGCGATTCAGAATCTGGCGACGCAGGGGGCGAAGGGGTTTGTGATCTGCACGCCGGACGTGAAGCTGGGGCCGGCGATTTTGGCGCAGGCGAAGGCGAACGGGATGAAGGTGGTGGCGGTGGACGATCAGCTGGTGGGGCCGAAGGGGGAGCCGCTGGAGGGGGTGCCGTATTTGGGGATCGAGGCGAAGAAGATTGGGGAGGTGGTGGGCAAGACGTTGTTTGAGCAGATGAAGGCGCGGGGGTGGACGGCAGCGGACACGGCGGTGTGCGCGGTGACGTTTGAGGAGTTGCCGACGGCGAAGGACCGGACGGACGGGGCGATGGAGGCGCTGGGGGCGGCGGGGTTTGCGAAGGAGAAGATTTACAAGGCGCCGATTTCGAAATCGGACCAGGAGCAGGCGAACACGGCGACGACGAATTTGCTGACGCAGCATCCGGAGGTGAAGCACTGGCTGATCTGCGGGATGAACGATTCGGTGGTGATGGGGGCGGTGCGGGCGATGGAGCAGCGCGGGCTGAAGGCGGGGGATGTGATCGGGGTGGGGATCAACGGCGACCAGGTGGCGATTGATGAATTGAAGCGGCCGGAGGCGACGGGGTTTTATGGGAGCGTGCTGCTTTCGGCGCGGCAGCATGGGAGCGAGACGGTGGAGATGCTGTACAAATGGATCAAGGAGGGGGTGGAGCCGAAGATGGACACGCGGACGACGGGGGTGGTGATTACGCGCGAGAATTATAAGCAGGTGTTGAAGGAGCAGGGGGTCGAATAAGGTAATTGGTAATTGGTAATTGTGCTGTTGCGATTGCCGGTGCGCATGTGCGGGGCGTTCTTGAGGGTTGGTATGGGTGACGCGCTTCTGCAATTTGAGGGGGTGGAGAAGGGGTTTCCGGGGGTGCGGGCGTTGGGGGGGGTGAGTTTTGGGGTGCGCGCGGGGGAGGTGCATGCGTTGCTGGGGGAGAATGGGGCGGGGAAGAGCACGCTGTTGAAGATATTGTCGGGGGTGTATCGGCCGGATGGGGGGCGGCTGGTGGTGGCGGGGAAGGAGGTTCGGTTTGGGTCGACGGTGGAGGCACTGGGGGCGGGGGTGGCGGTGATATACCAGGAGCTGCACCTGGTGCCGCAGTTGTCGGTGGCGGAGAATTTGTTTTTGGGGCATTTGCCGACGGCGGGCGGGGTGATTCGGCGTGGGGAATTGCTGGAGCGTGCGGCGGCGCAGTTGCGGGCGGTGGGGGAGACGATGGATCCGCGGACGGCGGTGGGGAAGTTGCCGATCGGGCAGCGGCAGATGATTGAGATCGCCAAGGCGTTGACGCGCGGGGCGCGGATCCTGGCGTTTGATGAGCCGACGAGTTCGCTTTCGGCGCGGGAGATCGGGAAGCTCTTCGAGGTGATTGGGGAACTGCGGCGGGGCGGCGCGGCGATTTTGTATGTGACGCACCGGATGGAGGAGGTGTTTGCGATCTGCGACAGCGGGACGGTGCTGCGCGATGGCCGGCACGTGGCGACGTATGAGACATTGCGCGGGGTGACGCACGAGCAGATTGTGAAGGCGATGGTGGGGAGGGACATTGCGGACATTTATGGGTATCGCGCGCGGCCGCGGGATGGGGGGAAGGTGGCGCTGGAGGTGAGCGGGATCGAGGGGCGGGGGCTGCGGGCGGCGGCGACTTTGCGTGTGGGGGCGGGGGAGATCGTGGGGGTTTTCGGGCTGGTGGGGGCGGGGCGGACGGAGCTGCTGAAGCTGATTTACGGGGCGGAGAAGAAGCGCGCGGGGGCGGTGAGGGTGGAGGGGCGGGAGGTGCAGGTGCGCTCTCCGCGGGAGGGGATTCGGGCGGGGATTGTGCTGGCGCCGGAGGATCGAAAGAAGGAGGGGATTGTGCCGCTGGGATCGGTGATGGAGAACATCAACATCAGCGCGCGGCGGCGGGAGGCGGCGGGGGGCATCGTGATTCGGCCGGGGTGGGAGCGGGCGAACGCGGCGCGGCGGGTGAAGGAGCTGGGGGTGAAGACGCCGGGGGTGTGGCAGCAGATTCGGAACTTGTCGGGCGGGAACCAGCAGAAGGTGATCCTGGGGCGGTGGCTGTCGGAGAAGGTGCGGGTGATGCTGCTGGACGAGCCGACGCGGGGGATCGATGTGGGGGCGAAGAGCGAGATTTATAGTTTGTTGTATCGTTTGGCGGAAGAGGGGGTGGGGGTGCTGTTTGTGTCGAGTGATCTTCCGGAGGTATTGGGCGTGGCGGACCGGGTGCTGGTGATGCGGGAGGGGCGGATTTCGGGGGAGTTCGGTCGGACGGAGGCGACGGCGGAGCGGGTGATGGAGGCGGCGCTTCCGGTGAAGGAAGAAGGCGCGATCGAGAGCGGGAGGGCGGCGTGATGGCGGCTGACCAGCGGAGCGTGATGAAAGAGCGGGCGTGGGCGATCGTGGAGCAGGCGGGGATGCTGGTGGTGCTGGCGGGGCTGGTGATTTACTGCGCGGCGGCGGTGGACAAATTTGCGAGTTTGCCCAACGTGGGAGCGGTGTTGCTGGCGGTCTCGACGGTGGGGATCGTTTCGTGCACGATGCTGTTCTGCCTGGCGTCGGGGAACTTTGACTTGTCGGTGGGGACGGTGGTGCCTTGCGCGGGGGTTGTGGCGGCGCTGGTGATGGGGCGGCTGGAGGAGTGGGGGTGGTTCTCGCGGATGGCGATGGGCATCGGGGCGGGGCTGGGGTTCGGGGCGGTGGTGGGGTTCATCAATGGGTTTGTGGTGGCGAAGTGCAAGATCAACCCGCTGATCACGACGCTGGCGACTATGCAAATGGTGCGGGGGTTCGGGCTGGTGATTTCCAAGTCGAACTCAGTGACTGCCTATGATCCGCACTTCACGGCGCTGGGGCTTTCGGCGTTTCCGGTGATTCATGGGCGCGAGGGGCAGCTGCTGTTCCAGATGACGGTGCCGGTGTGGGCGTGCCTGGTGTGCTTTCTCTTTTTCGGCCTGCTGCTGCAGTGGACGGTGTTCGGGCGCGACACGCTGGCGATCGGGGGCAACGAGGAGGCGGCGCGGCTGGCGGGGGTGGCGGTGGACCGGGTGAAGATCATCATCTTCACGATGCAGGGGGTGGTGGCGGCGATGGCGGGGATTTTTTTGCTGGCGCGGAGCCAGGCGATTCGGCAGGACAGCTCGCAGGGGCTGGAGCTGCAGGTGATCGCGGCGTGCGTGCTGGGCGGGGTGTCGCTTACCGGGGGGGTGGGGCGGATGAGTTTTGTGGTGGCGGGCGTGTTTATTATGGGGGTGGTGGAAAATGCGATGGCGCTCAAGCAGGTGGACCCGTCGTACCGGTATCTGGTGAGCGGTGGGATTTTGCT
>JBEHXY010000434.1:0-3613 GCA_048498455.1 Planctomycetota bacterium
AGGGCCGCCTCTTCACCGGCGAACAGGCCAAGGAAGCCGGGCTGGTCGATGACGTGGGAACCCTCAGTGAGACGATCGCCGCCGCCGCGAAGAACGCCGGACTGGGCGCGAATTACCAGATCATCGTGCTGCCGGAAACCAAAACCATCATGGACATCCTGCGCGAAGGCTTCGACGCCGACGCCGCGCTGCCGGCGCTGGGCGGGGTGCAGAACGATGCGCTCATGACGGCCGTCGCCGCGCTGCCGGCGGAAGTCCGCGGGCAAACCCTCTCGGCGCTGCGGATGCTACGGACGATGCAGCGCGAGCAGTTGCTGCTGGCGATGCCCGCGGGGCTGATGGAATCGCACGGGAGGACGCCGTGACGATTGCGGGGGCCGGCACCGGCGCGACGGGCGCGGTCGCGGAAGCGGCGCCGGTGCTGTCGGTGGAAAACCTGGTGGTGCGCTATGGAGCCATCGAAGCGCTTCACGGCGTGACCTTGCGCGTGGAGGCGGGGCAGATCGTCTGCCTGATTGGCGCCAATGGGGCCGGCAAATCGTCGCTGCTGCGGTGCATCTCGGGCCTGGTGCCCGCGGCCAGGGGGAAGGTCATTCACTATTGCCCGCGGGCTGGCGAGGCGGCGCTGCATCGCTGTCCGCCGCACCGCATCGTCGAACGCGGCGTCAGCCATGTACCGGAGGGGCGGGGCATTTTTCCGAACATGACGGTGCAGGAAAATCTCGACCTGGGCGCTTATCTGCGGCGCGATCGCGCGGCGATGGCGGAGGACCTGGAGCGCGTGTTCACGCTCTTTCCGCGCATCCGCGAGCGGCGGACGCAGATGGCCGGGACGATGTCCGGCGGCGAGCAGCAGATGCTGGCGATCGGCCGGGCGCTGATGAGCCGGCCGCGGGTGCTGCTGCTGGACGAACCGTCGCTGGGTCTGGCGCCGCTGGTCGTCGAGCAGATTTTTCGCGTGATCCAGGAAGTGAACAAGCAGGGAACGACGGTGCTGCTGGTGGAGCAGAACGCGAACATGGCGCTGGCGGTGGGGCATTATGCCTACGTCCTCGAAACCGGAACGATCGCCCTGCAGGGACCGGCGGCGGAGGTGCGCGGAAATGATCGGGTGAGGAAGGCGTACCTCGGGGAGGAGTGAGATGACCAGCACGCGGGTGGAGGCGGAGGGTCTGCGGCGGGTGCTGCTGGTGGTGGCGATGGCGGTGCTGCTGGTGATGACGGCGGCGATCGGGGTGCAGGGCTATGCGCGGATGTCCAAAAAATTGCGGACGCATTCCGAAGCGACGGTGAACGATCTGGGGCGCTGGACGGTGCTGGTGCCGGCTTTTCTGCATCAGCATGCCGACTACGTGGACGACGGGTTTCCCTATCCGCCGGTGGTGCTGGCGGTGTTCGCGCCGCTGACGCTGGTGTCGCAGCCGGCGGCGCAGCTGGTGTGGGCGCTGTGCAAGTTCGGGCTGGTGGTGTGGATTTTTGTGCTGGTGCAGCGGATCGTGCGCGACGCCGGCGGGCGGCTGGACCCGCTGCCGCTGGGGCTGCTGCTGCTGGTGTGGCTCTGGCCGATCGTCGGGGACGTACAGGAGGGGCAGACGAACCTGGTGATGTTGTTGCCGCTGGTGATGGGGCTGCGGTTCCTGCAGGCGGGGCGGACGCGGGCGGATGTGGCGGCGGGGCTGCTGCTCGCGCTGGCGGCGAGCATCAAGGTCACGCCGGTGATCTTCCTGGTATACGTGGTGCTGCAGCGGCGCTGGCTGGTGGCGGGGACGTTTTTGGCGGGAATGGTGCTGTGGCTGCTGCTGGCGCCGGCGCTGCTTTTTGGCTGGACGCAGAACCTCACGTGGCTTGGCCAGTGGGCACGGATCATGATCTTGCCTTATGTGCAGCATGGGGAGATCCATTATTACACGGGGCAGTCGCTGGCGAGTTTCATGGCGCGGACGCTGCAGCATGTGCCGGCGTTCACGGTGAAGGACGGGAGCGCGGAGCCGGGGCGGTTCGTGAACGTGGTGGACTTGCCGGCGGGGGTGGTGCGGGGTCTGACGCGCGGGGTGCTGCTGGCGGTGCTGGCGGCGGGGGCGTGGTGGATGCGGCGGCCGCTGGAGACGTTTCGCACGCCGCGGTTTGTGGTGCAAATCGGGTGCGTGGCGGCGTTCATGTTGTGGGCCTCGGAGCGGACGTGGATTCATCATTACGTGACGCTGGTGCTGCCGCTGGCGGCGCTGGGGATGGGGCTGAGCGGCGCGGTGGGGCCGAAGGTGGCGCGGTGGGGGAGGGGGGCGCTGGTTTTTGCGGTGGCGGCGATGCTGTTGACGTCGGACGTGGCGCGGGTGTTCGGGCCGCGTGGCGGGGATTACGTGCGGGCGCTGGGAGTGCCGCTGCTGGCGTCGGTGCTGGTGGTGGCGGCGGGGGTGTGGGCGGAGCGGCGGCGGGCTATTTGGGTTCCTTGAGGGCGTCGGATTTGGGGAGGTCTTTGATGCTGGCAAGGCCGAAGACTTCGAGGAAGTAGCGGGTGGTGCCGTAGAGCATGGGGCGGCCGATTTCTTCGGCGCGGCCGACGATTTTGACGAGGTTGTGTTCCATGAGGGTGCGGAGGGTTTCGCCGCAAGCGACGCCGCGGATGACTTCGACGCCGGAGCGGGTGATGGGTTGCTTGTAGGAGACGATGGCGAGGGTTTCGAGTGCGGCGGGGGTGAGGCGGCCTTCGTCTTTCTTTTTCACCAAGCGTTCGACGTATTGGGCGTACTGGGGGAGGGTGAGGAGCTGGTAGCCGCCGGCGCGTTCCTCGATGCGGAAGGCGGCTTCGCGGGCGGCGTAGCTTTCGTTGAGGGCGTCGAGGGTTTGCTTGATGGGCTTGGTGGAATCGAGGCCGACGATTTCGGCGAGCTTGCCGGCGGAGAGGGGGACGTCGGTGGAGAAGAGGAGGGCTTCGAGGACCTGGGGGAGGGGCATGGCGTCGGCGGTGAGGTCGGGGCGCGCGGGGGGGAGGGGTTCGGGGGCGTGCTCGGAGGGGAGGGGCGAGGCGGGGGTGACTTCCGGCAGGGCGTCTTGCGGCGCGGTGTCGGCGGTTTCTTTGGGGTCGATGGGTTGTGCGTTGTCGTTGGTCATGGTGGGGCATGGTAAAGGGTGGGGGGGGAATGGTAAATGGGGCGTGGCGGGGGGTGGTGTGGGTTTTGAAGTTGTGGGTTTTTGCCGATGTTTGCCAAGGGTTTTGGGGAAAAGGGGTGGTTTTTGGGCTTGTGTGCCAAGGGGGAGTGGGGTTTTCTTCGATGTGTGCCAAGGTTTTGCGGTTTTTAGACACACTGCTGCTGGGGGGGAGTTGATGGCGTTTTGACGCGGAGGGCGGGAGGACGCGGAGGACGCGGAGGGGTTTTGCTCGGTGTTTATCATGGGTTTGCTCGAAAAGCGTGGTTTTTCTTCGGTGTTTATCATTGGGGGGTGAGGATTCTTCGGTGTTTATCATGGTTTTGGTAAAAACAGAGACACCGGTGGAAGGAGGGGGGACGGCGACGGGGTGCCCACAAATTTCACAAATGATCACCCATGGGTGGGACATGGGGCGCGCTCCTTCTGCTATAGAGGGGGATCGCGCCCAGTTTGTGCGCGCGCCATG
>JBEHXY010000435.1:0-3600 GCA_048498455.1 Planctomycetota bacterium
TCGATGGTGGCGTGGTTGTTGTAGAAGTTGAGGAAGATGGCGAGGGCGACGGCGGCTTCGGCGGCGGCGATGACGATGAGGAAGAGGGTGAAGATCTGGCCGTCGAGGCGGGGGGCGTTTTCGGATTGGGGGAGAAAGGCGTTGAAGGCGACGAGGTTGAGGGCGGCGGCGTTGAGGACGAGTTCGATGCCCATGAGGATGCCGATGGCGTTGCGTTTGAGGACCATGGTGAGGAGGCCCGCGGTGAGGAGCAGGGCGGAGGTGGTGAGGAAGTAGGGGAGGGTGAGCATGGGAAACATGAAACTCAAAACTCAAAACGCAAAACTCAAAACCTTTGGGGGGGCGCGGTTTCGGGATGGGAGGGGGGGTAACGGGGCGGGGCGGGTTTTGGGGTGTTGGCGGGGCGGCGGGATTTGGCGAGGTAGGCGGCGCCGATCATGACGGCGAGGAGGAGGATGGAGAGGAGTTCGAAGGGGAGGAGGAAGGCGTGGGGGTCGAGGAGGGCGAAGCCGAGGTCTTCGACGGAGGGGCGGGTGGCGGCGGGTCCGGTGAAGGGGAGGGTGCGGGTGTTGAAGGGGGTGGTGAGGCCGAGGTAGATGAGGGGGATGGCAATGGCGACGGCGATGGCGGAGGCCCAGAGGGTTTCGGTTTTGGAGGGGTTGAAGGTGTGGGCGGGGGATTTGGAGGTGAGCATGATGCCGAAGATCATGAGGATGAGGGTGCCGCCGACGTAGACGACGAGCTGGACGGCGGCGAGGAACTCGGCGTGGAGGAGGAAGTAGAGGCCGGCGACGCCGATGAGGGAGAAGAGGAGGCTGGCGGCGGCGCGGACGATGTTTTTGGAGAGGGCGACGGCGAAGGCGGGGAGGAGGGTGAGGGCGGCGAAGAGGAAGAAGAGGATCAGGGGGAGCGGGCCGTAGTCGGCGGGGGTGGGGAGGGAGGATTGGGCGAGGGGGGCGAGCATGAGGGGCGCGGGGCTCCGGTAAGGGGTTTTGAGCCGAGCGGTTATAGGGGAGAGGGGGCGATTAGTAAATGGGAAGTGGGAGGGGGCGAGATAGAAGTCTGGGGGCGCACCGACGTTAACTGACAGGAAAACCGTTGCCCCGGCGATTGCGGCCTTTCCACAGCAACACCGCGCATGCAGCGGCCGGCAGCAGCAGGACGAGTTGCCCTTCGACTCCATCGACTCTGAACACCTTCACACGAAGATAGGGAGAGGGTGCTCCCCTGAACTGGTACACGGTTGTTTCATAAGTGAAAAACGGGGTGGCTATGGACGATTCAAATCGGCCCTCGCTCACCGTGCCAAAGGAGGGCGGCCCAACGTCGATGAGCGTCTCGCAAAGGAGCTGCCCTGCATCAAATTTGAGGGTGCGGCGCTCCCCTGCGACACTTCTCAAGGTCACCGACTTGCCAGTTGCAAACGCCGCCAGGTACAGGACATTGGCGCCGCCGAAGAGGATCATCGCAGCAAGCGCTAAGACGCCGGATCGCTTCACGTGATTTCCTCGCAGGATTCGGCAGGCTCCCAGCGGCTATGAAGACTGTATCTTGAACGGGAGACTTTTCCTAGGAGGGTGATGGGTCAGCGGTGGAGGTGCGAACCTGACGGGATGCCCGCGTTACTTTTTGTCGACGCGGTACCACATGGTGGGTTGCTTGGAGAGGTCGACGGGGGATGTGAGGGGGGTGATGAGGGGTTGGCCGGCGGGGTCGAGGGGGGTGAGGGTGTAGCCTTCGGGGAGGGTGAGGGTGGCGTGGATGGTTTCGAGCTGGGGCGTGGTGCCCCAGGCGGTGCCGATGGAGGTGCGGGCAGGGTTCCAGGCCATGTCTTTGTTGTCGGTGCGGGCGTTGAGGGTGAGGAGGAGGGTCTGGCCTTCGGTAAGCAAGTCGGGGGCGGGGTTTTGGCGGGATGTTTTGGATTTCATGAGGTCGCCGGTTTTTTGGGGGGTGAGGGTGGCGACGAGAAAGGGGGTTTGGATGTTGGAGAGGGTGAAGGGGCCGAGGTGGAGGGTGGCGTCTTTGGGGGGGAAGCCGACGTAGACGGCGGCGTAGGGGTCGGTGAAAGTGAATTGGCCCTGGCCGGGGCCGGGGGCGGTCCAGGAGGCGCGGGTGTCGGTGCCGGGTTCCATGCGAAGGTTTTGGTTCCAGGGGCCGCCGGATTGGAAGTCGATAGCGAAGTGGTTGTGAAGGAGGTAGTCGGGTTGGATTTTGTGAAGGGTGGTGAGTTGGGGCCAGAGGTTGAAGTAGTAGCGGCGGGCGTTGGTGAGAGATTCTTCGCGGGAGACGAACGTGGGGCCATCCCTAAAGGCGAGCGGGGCGATCATGCCGGAGGTGAAGAGGCGGGCGGCGACGGGCATGAGGTTCATGTGGACGGGGTCGCCTTCGATGTCGAAGAAGGTTTGGGGGTGGGTTTTGAAGTAGTCGGTGTTGTGGGAGTAGGCGAAGAGAAAGAGGGCGTCCCAGTCTTGGAGGGCGGCGAAGGTGGCGGCGAGGGGGAGGGCTTCGGCGCGGTACTCGTTGGGGGCGGGCTCCTGGAATTCGGTGACGGTGAAGGGCTTTCCGGCGACGCGGATGGCGGCGAGTTCGGGCAGGATGCCGAGGGTGGGGGAATCGACCATGGGGGAGTTTTTGATGGTCCAGTCGGCGAGGTCCCACTGTTTGTGGGGGAAGGTGGGGTGCTGCCAGTACTGGTGGGCGTCGATGAAGTCGGTGTGGGTCTGGGAGAGGGTGCCCAGTGCGCCGAGGCCGATGGTGCCGGTGATGGGGGAATGGACGCGGAGGTCCTGGCGGAGGAAGCGGTACATGTCGGAGAAGTAGCGGTCGTCCTGGACCTGGAGGAAATCGAACCAGTCGTGGGCGCGGGCGGGGGACATTTTGAGGTCGGAGGTGCCGAGCATGATGGTGTTGTCGGCGAGTTCTTCGGTGTCGGCGAGGGCGGGGGCGTTGGTAGCTGCCCAGGCGGTTTCGAGGGCGTTGCGGGTGCCGTACCTGGTTTTGAGCCAGGCGTTCCACTGGGTGCGGAGCTCGCTGGCGAAGGCATCGGGGAGGGTGTCGAGGTTGTGCTGGCCGCCCCAGATGAAGAAGGAGTCTTCGTTGGTGGTTTCGATCATGGCGACGGCGGGTTCGTCGGTGTAGGGGTTTCTGGTGTAGGGGTTGATGTGGGTGAGGAGCGCTTTGGCGTAAGTTTTCTGGGCGTCGATGAGGGCGGGGACGTAGAGGTCGATGAGCTTGTCCATGCTGGGGGCAGTGTCGGCGCCGGGGAGGCGGGCGGCCTTGGCGAAGGAGCGGGAGACGTGGAGGTTGAGGTCGGTGTAGATGCCGTTTTGTTTGAGGGCGTGGATGAAGTAGTCGAGGCGGTCGAGGGCGACGGGGTCGAGGGTGGTGAGGGATTTGTCGGCGAAGATGCCGCCGGGGTAGGGCTGGTTGTCCATGTGGTGGAAGCGGACGATGTTGATGCCGAAGGCGGCGAGGCGTGGGGCGAGGAGGTCGGCCTGGTCGTGGGTGGGGAAGCAGGCGGAGAAGCAGAAGTTGACGCCGAGGAAGCGGAGGCGCTGGGGGTTGTCGAGGGAGGTGTAGAAATGGCCGTTGCGGGCGATG
>JBEHXY010000436.1:0-3594 GCA_048498455.1 Planctomycetota bacterium
GAAGGACTTCGTTTCGACGGTGGAGGTGGGCGGGAAGGAATATCTGCAGGTGGCGGCGGAGGGGCTGCGGCTGCTGGCGCGGACGGCGTTCAACGACATTTCGTTTTACCTGCGGCCGGCGCATTTGAAGCGGCTGCGCGAGGAGCTGGCGGATCCGGAGGCGTCGGACAACGATCGCTTCGTGATTTACACGCACCTGCAGAACGCGGTGACGGCGTCGGCGGGGCTGCTGCCGACGTGCCAGGACACGGGGACGGCGATCGTGATGGGCAAGAAGGGGCAGCGGGTGCTGACGGATGCGGACGATGCGGAAGCGCTGTCGCACGGCATTTTCGATACCTACCAGGAGAAGAACCTGCGGTATTCGCAGATCGCGCCGCTGGAGATGTTCAAGGAGAGGAACACGGCGACGAATTTGCCCGCGCAGATGGATCTGCTGGCGGACACGTCGGCGGAGCATGCGGAGGAATACAGCTTTCTGTTTGTGGCGAAGGGGGGCGGGAGCGCGAACAAGAGTTACCTGTATCAGCAGACGCCGGCGGTGTTGAACGAGGAGGCGCTGGCGACGTTTGTGCGGGCGAAGCTCAAGGAGATCGGGACGTCGGCGTGCCCCCCTTACCACGTGGCGGTGGTGATCGGCGGGACGAGCGCGGAGACGACGCTGAAGGCGGTGAAGCTGGCGAGCACGGGGTATTACGACGGGTTGCCGACGACGGGATCGGCGGGCGGGCGGGCGTTTCGGGACAAGGCGTGGGAGGAGAAGATTTACGGGATGTGCACGGCGTCCGGGATCGGGGCACAGTTCGGCGGGAAGTATTTTGCGCATGATGTGCGGGTGGTGCGGATGCCGCGGCATGCGGCGAGCTGCCCGATCGGGATCGGGGTGTCGTGCTCGGCAGACCGGAACATCAAGGCGAAGATCACGCGGGAGGGGATTTTCCTGGAGCAGTTGGAGTTTCATCCGGAGCAGTATCTGCCGGCGGAGCAGCCGGAGCTGGCGCCGCCGGTGAACGTGAATCTGAACATCGGGATGGAGAAGGTGCGGGAGATTCTGACGAAGTTTCCGGTGAAGACGCGGCTGAATTTGAGCGGGACGCTGATCGTGGCGCGCGATGCGGCGCATGCGCGGATCAAGCAGTTGCTGGATGAAGGCAAACCGATGCCGGAATATTTTAAGCGGTATCCGATTTATTATGCGGGGCCGGCGAAGACGCCGACGGGGATGGCGTCGGGGAGTTTTGGTCCGACGACGGCGGGGCGGATGGATTCCTTCGTCGATGTGTTCCAGGCGCATGGGGGATCGATGGTGATGATCGCCAAGGGGAACCGGTCGAAGGCGGTGACGGAGGCGTGCCGGAAGCATGGCGGGTTTTACCTGGGGAGCATCGGCGGGCCGGCGGCGATCCTGGCGCAGAACCACATCAAGAAGGTGGAGCTGGTGGATTTTGAGGAGCTGGGGATGGAGGCGATCCGGAAGATCGAAGTGGAGAATTTCCCAGCGTTCATCGTGGTGGACGACAAGGGGAACGATTTCTTTGTCGGGCTGACGTAACGGATTCCGAGGGAGAT
Source organism: Planctomycetota bacterium (assembly GCA_048498455.1). Lineage (GTDB taxonomy): Bacteria > Planctomycetota > Phycisphaerae > WQYP01 > WQYP01 > CALCHA01. The sequence goes on from JBEHXY010000436.1 coordinate 1,570, forward strand.
TGGGTCGCGGGTTTGATAGGATGGGGGGATGGATCTGCGGCTGGATTATGCGGTGAGCGCGGGGGAGATGGCGGAGGCGCAGCGGGTGGTGCGGCGGTTTAGGTATGGGGGATGGAAGGGGCTTTTCTGGAACGTGCTGGCGTGCGTCATTATCGTTGGGCTGGGGGCGATGGAGACGGTGGGTGAATGGTTTTCCAGTCCGCAGCCCGGTCCCCGTGAAATGGCGCTGCGCGTGGTGTTTTCAGGTTCGTTTGTCACGATCTTCCTGGCCATTGTGGTGGTGAGTTTTGTGCGCGGAGTGACGGTGCGGAGCCGGCCGGAGATCGGGGCGGGCGAGGTGGTGTTCGTGCGGATGACGGGGGATCACCTGGAGGTAAAGGGGGCGAGCGGGCGGCGGTCGTGGTTGTGGAGTCATTTTGCGACGGTGCTGGAATCGCGGGAGTGCCTGCTGGTGATGGGGGTGGATTCGTTTGTGCCGGTGCCCAAGCGGGTGCTGGTGGGTGTGGAGGTCGGGGATTTGCGGGCGATGCTGGAAGCGGCGATCGTGAAGCGTACGGCAAGCGAGGGGTTTGACGTGATTGTGGGGGAGAAGGGCGGCGTTTCGCAGAAGGCGGGGACGCAGGGGGAGTGGTTTCGGGAGGAGCGCGGGACTTGGTGAGCGGGGTGCGCTCAGTAATTGGTAATTGGTACTTGGTAGTTGGGTTGGGGTGGGTGCAGTTTGGTGACAGCGCGTAGAGGCGGCATGCTTCTGGCCACTGAGGTTGTGGCCACAAGCATGGCACCGTTTTGCCCCGCCGCGGGGGCGGGGTGGATTAGTGTTTAACGGTTTGCTGGGGTTGGGGTTTGGGGGTTGGGGAATGGCCGTTGGTCGGGTGGCCGGCGTGTTCGTGGGGGGTGACGGTGAGGTCGTCGGTGTCGGCGGCGGCGAAGGCGGCCTGGAGTTCCTTGTGGGTGCGGGCGGAGCGGAAGAAGGGGATGCGGTCGAGGATGTTTTCCTGGATCCACTCGAGGTAGAGGTAGATCACGGGGGTGACGAAGAGGGTAATGAGCTGGGCGAAGAGAAGGCCGCCGACGATGACGAGGCCGAGGGGGCGCCGGGATTCGGGATCGGCGCCGGAGCCGATGACGAGGGGGACGGCGCCCATGACGGCGGCGGCGGTGGTCATGATGATGGGGCGGAAGCGGTCCATGGAGGCATCGTGGATGGCCTGTGCGGCGGGCTGTCCTTCGGCGACGCGCTGGATGGCGAAGTCGACGATCATGATGCCGTTCTTTTTGACGATGCCCATGAGCATGAACATGCCCACGAAAGCGTAGAGAGTGGCTTCAACGGGGGCGAAGTTCTGGATGTGCTTGTTGTCGAGGAGCCAGTTGCCGACGAGATTCCAGAGGGTGAGGGTCCCCAGGCCGCCGAAGAGGGCGACGGGGAGGGTGGAGAGGACGGTGATGGGGTGGAGGTAGGATTCGTAGAGGATGCCGAGGACGACGTACATGATGAAGACGGCGAGAAGCATGAGGGCGACGAGGGCGGGGACGGTCTGGCGGAACGTTTCGGCTTCGCCCTGAAGGAAGCCGTGGACAGTCGGCGGGAGGACTTCCTTGGCGGACTCCTGGATGTACTTGGTGGCGTCGCCGATGTTGGTCCCGGGGTTGAGGCCGTAGCTGATGGTGACGGCGGTGAACTGGTTGATGTGGTTGACGGCCTGCAGACCGAGGTCGGCTTTCCATGTGGCCACGGCCTTGAGGGGGACGAGGCGGGCGTTGTCATCGGAGCGGACGTATAGGAGGTTGAGGTCGTCGGGATCGGTGCGATCGGCGTCGGGGGCTTCAAGAATGACCTGGTACTGGTCGTGGGCATCCTTGATGAGGTAGGTGTAGTTTTCGGAGTAGGCGTTGCGCAGGAGGGAGATGATGCGCTGGGGGGAGACGCCGTAGAAGGAGGCCTGGTCGCGCAGGACGTTGATCTCAAGCTGCGGGGTGGAGTGCTGATAATCGGCGGAGAAGAACTGGAAGCCCTTGTAGGCG
>JBEHXY010000437.1:0-3577 GCA_048498455.1 Planctomycetota bacterium
AGGTTGGCCACGCAGCCGTTGGCAAACGTGAGCCGCGCGTTGGCGATGTCTTCGTACTGGGCGATCACCGCGACGCCGACGGCGTTCACCTCCGTCACCGGCGCCTGCACCAGGTGGTTCACCAGGTCGATGTCGTGAATCATCATGTCCAGCACCACGCCGATGTCGATCGAGCGGAACGTCATCGGGCTGATGCGGTGGACCTCAATGAACGCCGGCTTGAGCTGGTATTTCCGCAGCGCCCGGTACGCCGGGTTGAAACGTTCCGTGTGGCCCACCTGCAGGATGCAGCCCCGGGCCCTGGCCGCCTGCACAATCGCACGCGCGTCTTCCACGCAGGGGGCGATGGGCTTTTCGATCAGCACGTCGATCCCGGCCGCCATCAACTCCTCGGCCGTCGCGCGGTGGTGAACCGTCGGCACGGCCACCGATGCCCCATGCACCTTCGTGCCCGTGGCAGCGCTCCATTGCAGCAATTCCCTCACCGACGCAAAGGTCTGGCAGTCGAACTGCTTGCGGCATTTTTCGAGGTTCGCGGGGTTCACATCCACCACCCCCGCCAGCCGGAAGCCCGGAATCTGCGCGTAATTGCGGGCGTGGTGCTGGCCCATGCGGCCGACGCCGACCACCACCGCGTTGAGCGTGGCGCCGGGGTCGGGGGCAGGTGTCGAGTCGGTCATGAACGTTCCATCCAATGCGGCCGCCTGGGCCAAAAAGGGGCTAATTGCCCGACACGTGCGGCGGCGGCTCGTCGGCATCCTCGCCGTCCCCTGCCGCCCGCGTGACTTTCCCCCGCAGGTTTTCCCGCGCCCGGCCAAACTTCCCCGAGAGCGACGCCCGCACCGCCGCCAGCAGCGTCTGAATCTCGGCCGTGCCCGGAAACATTTTCTCCAGTTCCAGCGCCTGTGTCGACACCGGCGCGGGGTCCTTGAACAGCAGCCGGTAGGCCGTCTTGAGGTTCGCAATCTGCTCGGGCGTGAACCCGCGGCGGGCCAGCCCCTTGGTGTTCACCGCGCGAACCGGGGCCTCCGAACCATCCACCACCATGTAGGGCGGCACATCGCGCGTCACCGCGGAAAGGCCCCCGACAAACGAGTGCTGCCCAAAGGTCACGAAGTGATGCGACGCCGCCCCCCCGGAGATCACCACCCAGTCCTCCACCAGCACATGTCCCGCCAGCAACACGTTGTTGGCCAGGATGCAGTGCGACCCGATGATGCAGTCATGCGCCACATGCGCGCCCACCATGATCAGGTTGTGATCGCCGATGCGCGTCTCCCCGCCGCCCACCTCCGTGCCGATGTGCACCGTCGCATTCTCGCGAAAAATGTTGTGCGACCCGATCACCACCCGGCACGGCCCGCCCTTGTATTTCAAGTCCTGCGACACCGATCCGATCAGGCAGTTGGGATAGAATTCGTTGTCTTCGCCGGCGATCGTCAGCCCCTCCACCTGCGCGTGATGATGCAGCACGCAGCCCCGCCCCAGCACCACCTGCGGGCCCACGTAGGCGAACGCCCCCACCACCACGTCGTCGGCCAGCTGCGCCCCGGCTTCCACGACCGCCATCGGATGAATTGTCGGCATGTTGCTCCTGTGTCCGGCCGCCTAGCCGCTCAACTCGTTGTCCACCAGCATGAACTTGATCTCCGCCTCCGCGGCGATCTGATCGCCCACGTACGCCCGGCACCGCACGTGCCCCGTCCGCGCCTTCACCCGGATGTTTTCCGATTCCAGAATCAGCTGGTCCCCCGGCACCACCGGCCGCCGCAACTTCACCTTGTCCAAGGACAGCAGCAGCGGAATCTTCCCCGAGTGCTCCAGCTTCCGCGACAGCAGCAGCCCCGAAAGCTGCGCCAGCGCCTCGACGATCAACACCCCCGGCATCACCGGCATGCCCGGATAATGCCCCTCGAAAAAGGGCTCGTTCATCGTCACGTTCTTCACCCCCAGCGCCCGCTTGTCCCCATCCATCTCGATCACGCGGTCCACCAGCAGCATCGGATAACGGTGCGGCATCAGGCGGAGGATGCGCCGCACGTCCATCACCGGCTCGCCGATCGCCAGCTTCGCCCGCCGCTGCGCCTGCAGCATCCGCGTCAGCTTCCGCACCAGCGCGTGGTTCAGTGAATGGCCCGACTTATACGCCACGATCTTCCCCTTGATCGCGCAGCCCAGCAGGTACAAGTCCCCGATCAGGTCCAGCACCTTGTGCCGCACGCACTCGTTGGGAAAGCGGTAATCCGTTCCGATGGGCCCCGTGGAATCCAGCACCAGCACATCCCCCGGCTGCAGGTGCATCCCCAGCCCGCGCGACCGCAGCATCTCCGCTTCCTGCTTGGTCACGAACGTCCGCGCCGGCGCGATTTCCTGCTTGAACCCCCCATTGAGCTGGTACGCGAACAACTGCTGCCGGATCGGCTCCATCGCCCCGTAATCCAGATCATAAAAAATCTGGAATTCGTCCCCCGTCGGCGGCGAGGCGATCAGCGTCGCGCTGCCATCGCGAACTTCCACCGGCTCCGTGATCGTCAAAAAGGGCTTCTCCGCCGGCTGCTCCACGATCCCCGCGCCCTGCAACGCCTCCACGAACGGCAGGCAGCTCCCATCCACCCCCGGCACCTCGCCCCCCGTGATCGTGATTTCCAGGTTGTCGATCCCCAGCCCCGCCACCGCCGCCATGCAATGCTCGATCGTCTCCACCGAATCGGCGCCGCTCTTGATCGCCGTCCGCCGCGACCGCTTGGTCACATGCTGCACCAGCGCCGGAATCCGCACCGGCCGCGAAAGGTCGGTCCGCACAAACACGATCCCGTGCCCCACGGGCGCCGGTTTGAACGTCAACGTCGTCTCGGCGCCGGTGAAGAGTCCCCGTCCCGAGACGGACGCCTCGGCGGCAATCGATTTTTGCGGGGTGGTGACACTCACGGTGCGCAGTCTCTCCTCAGCCAAATAAGCCCCGCATTATGCACGAATGGCGGAGGTGAATCTAGCCGCACGGGACCGCCCTCCCCGCCGGCCGGTTTCGCCGCCGCTGCCGCTGCCCTATAATCGCCCCAAACCTGCCTAGCGAAAGAGGCCACCCCATGCCCATCAATCACCCCGCCGCCGCCCGACTCAAAGCCCAATTCCCCACGCTGGGTCTCAAAGGGGCCGAATTCCGCGGCGATACCCAGATCATCGTCCCCCGCGCCTCCCTGGTCGAAGTCGTCACCTTCCTCAAAAACGACCCCGAGCTCAATTACTCCATGCTCTCCGACGTCACCGCCGTAGATTACCTCAATTACGGCGGTACCCCGCAGGAGGGCCGCTACGGCGTCGTCTACATCTTCAACGGCGTCCCCCTCGTCGCCGGCGGGCCGGGCGCCCCGCGGCTCATTCTCCGCGTGTTCCTGCCCGAAACCGATCCCGAAGTCGAATCCCTCGTCCCCCTCTACGCCGGCGCCGAATGGCTCGAACGTGAAGTCTACGACATGTTCGGCATCCGCTTTAAAAATCACCCCGACCTCCGCCGCATCCTCACCTGGGACGGCTTCAAGGCCCACCCCCTGCGCAAAGACTACCCCGTCATCGGCAA
>JBEHXY010000438.1:0-3575 GCA_048498455.1 Planctomycetota bacterium
CACATCCCGCCCCCACTTCGCAACCACCCACCCCCGCAACCCCCACACCGCGCAAAACATCCCCACCCCCACCAACCCCGCCACACAAACCTCCTGCACCAACCCAGAAGAACCCATCACCAATCCAAACCCAAAGTCAAAAAATCCGCCTGCATCCGTGTGCATCCGTGCCTAATTCCCGTCCCCCCGTTTCGTGTCTTTCGTGTCTTTCGTGGCCATTCAAGTCGTCCGTCGTCATTCGTGTCCATTCGTGTTCATTTGTGGAAACTTTATCCCGTCTTCACCTGCCCAAACCACGACTCCAACCGCAAATACCCCCGCTCCACCATCTCCCCCAAAAACCGCGGCAAATACCCCGTCGGCTTGAGTACCGCCCCGCCGCCCACATCCACCAACTTCAAAATATCCCGCGTCTCCACCTCCCCACTCACCGGATGCAACCCCACCACCTCCGACAACTGCGACACCACCCTTCTCCCATTCGGCAACCGCTCCTGCTGCACCACGAGATGCAACGCCGACGCAATCTGCCGCCGCACCGCCGCCAAGGGTATATCCGCCCCCATCAACACCATCGTCTCCAATCTTGAAAGCGCATCGCTCGTCGAATTCGCATGCAGCGTCGTCATGCTCCCCGAATGCCCCGTGTTCATCGCCTGCAACATATCAATCGCCTCATCCCCGCGGCACTCACCCACAATAATCCGGTCCGGCCGCATTCGCAGCGCATTCCGCACCAGGTCCCGCGTCGTGTACTTCCCCGTCCCCTCCGCGTTCGCCGGCTTCGTCTCCAGCGACACCACGTGCTCCTGCTGCAACCTTAATTCCGCCGAATCCTCAATCGTCACCAGCCGCTCATTCCCCGGCACAAACCCCGACAGCACATTCAGCAACGTCGTCTTCCCGCTCCCCGTCCCCCCGCTCACCAATATGTTCGCCCGGTTCCTCACGCACGCCGTCATCAGCGCCACCGCCGCCGGCGTCACCGACCCCCACTTCATCAAGTCCTCCACCGTCACCCGGCTCTGCGGAAATTTCCGGATCGTGATGCACGGCCCCTTGATCGCCAGCGGCTCAATGATCGCATTCACCCGGCTCCCATCCCGCAACCGCGCATCCACCAGCGGCTGACTCCGATCGATCCGCCTCCCCAGCGGCGCCACGATCCGCTCAATGATCGACAAGCACGCCTCCTCCGACGGAAACGTCTGCCCGATCCTGCTCACCCGCCCCCCACGCTCAATGTAAATCGCCCATGGATTTACCACCATGATCTCCGTGATCGACGGCGACCGCAGCAAATCCTCCAGCGGCCCCAGCCCGAAAATAATGTCGTACAGCGTCTTCTTAACATACGAAATGATCAGGTACGCCCGCACATTCTCCAGCATCTCCTCCAGCACCCCCTCCACCGCCCCGCGAAATCCGCCCTCCACCACCGCCTCCGCATTCCCCGGCAGCGGCTTGCCCGTGAAAATCCCCATCCGGTTCAACACCCGCACCACCGCCTGCTCCACCGGCCCCTCCAACTCCGTGTTCACCCCCAGCCCATGCCACTCCGCCGCAATCCGCTCCTCGCTCGTCATCCGCCGAATGACCCAGTCATTCACCCGCATCTTCAGCGCCTGCCGCGCCAGCACCCCCGTCAACTCGCTCTCAAACACCTCCCGCCGAAAATCCGCCAGCAGCAGATCATCGATGATTTTGTTGAGCTGGTCCGTCCGGTTCTGCGACACATCCGTCGCCGTGATCGCCCCCAGCCGCAAATCCAACCGCCGCAAAACATTCGCATGCAACACATTCAGCAATTCCCCCACCTGCTCACCCACCGCCGCCCCCGCCGCCCCGCCCGCCCCGGCCGCCTCCCCCTCCTCCAGCGTCAGCACAAACTCCATCACCTTAACGGTCGCCCCCCCCTTAAAGATCACTTTCTGCCCTCCCGCCACATCCTTCCCATTCACCTCCACCCCGCTCGCCCCGCCGAACACCTCCACCTCCCACCCACCCTCCGCCCGCTCCACCCTCAAATGCCTTCCCGAAACAAACCGACTCTCCAACTTCACATCGCACGCCCCCTCCCGCCCCACAACAAACCCACCCGCCCCCTCAAACCCCACCCACTGCCGATTCGTCAACGTATTCTGAACCACAACCCGCATGCAAAAACCCAAAAACTCAAACCCAAAAATCCGCCTTCGTGCCCTTCACCTCTTCGTGTCTTCGTGCTGAATCCGAACTCAAGAGGGCCCCGTCGCCGGTGCCGTACTTGGCGGACACAGCAAAAGCGTCACCGGCTGCCCCCCCGTCCCCACCGCCCGCAGAATCTCCCGCGCCTGCTCCTCCGTCACCGCCAGTGTCACCGTCTTCGCATTCCCCCCCGCGCCGCTCTCATACTGATCCGCCGCCGTCACCTGCTGCCGCGTCTTGCTCAAACTGTTCCCCACCGCCACCACCCGGTACGCCTGCCCCTTCCCGATCAACCCCGCCTCATACCCCACCGGCGCCTTCACATCCGGCGCCGCCCCCGCATTCGCCGCCGCCGCCACATCCGCCCGCGCCACCATCACCTTCACATAATCCCCCGGTATCACGATCCCCGGCACCGCCGGAATCGTCAGCGCCCGGTACGGCTCCTCCAATTTCAATTCCCCCACCGCCGCCAGGTCCGCCAAAAACACCGGCTGCCCCGCAGGCACCCGCCGATTCACCCGCTGCCCCCGATACCCCCCGCGCCCCTCCGCATCCAGCGTCAACGCCGCCAGCCCCGAATACTTCGCCGGAATCTCCTCCACCCGCAAATCCCGCTCCACATCCAGCACCGCGTTGGGCTTCAAGTCCCGCGCCGCCACCACGATCTTCGTCTTCGGCCCGCGATCCGCCGCCGCCGTCGAATCAATAAACGCAAACGCCAGCACCGTCGCCACCACGCCCACCACCACCGCCGCCACCAGGAACATCCGCGACGCCTTCGTGTCTTCCACAATTCCTCCGCAGAATCACCCCGCCCTCCACCACCTGTATGCTAAAGCCACAACTCCCCTAAATGTAACACAATCTCCGCACAACCGCCGCCGCCCCCGGTTACCATGCCCCCAGCCTTCCGGAGCTCCCCCATGAACCGCCTGCCCCCCGCCATCCTCGTCCTCTCCATCATCGGCATCATCTTCGCCGCCCTCGGTATCCTCGGCTCCCTCGTCGCCGGCCTCGTCCTCGTCACCCCCATGCTCACCGACCCCGCCCTTGAAGGCCTCCGCCACGACCCCATCTACCTCACCGTCAGCACCATCGCCCTCCTCTTCAGCACCCTCGTCACCATCCTCCTCCTCGCCGCCTCCCTCGCCAGCCTCAAACTCCGCCCCTGGGCGCGCCCCGCCATGCTCACCTACGCCCTCCTCTCCCTCTTCCAAAACCTCTTCGGAACCCTCTTCACCATCTTCTACACCCTCCCCCACATGTCCTTGAGCGCCACCGCCTCACCCGCCGCCCGCGCCGGCTACATCGGAGGCCTCGTCGGCGCCGCCTTCGGCTTCCTCGTCAACGCCGCCTGGTGCCTCTGCATCCTCTTCTTCTTCACC
>JBEHXY010000439.1:0-3574 GCA_048498455.1 Planctomycetota bacterium
AGGTCGATACCCTGGGTACCAAGTTGAGCCCCGGTGACAAGATCAAGCTGGACCAGTTCACCGAGTCGGTCCGAGCGCTCGAGCTTCATGGCCCTCACCGGCCACGCCGCTTCTTTTTTTGCCCGCCTTCATCAGCGTTCGTTCGCCCGATCCCGTGCCGCCGCTCCCGCTCCCGCCGCCCCAATTTCCGAACGTCCCCTGTCTTTGCCCGCCGACTCCTGCGTATCATCCCCCTGATGACCTACCCCCGCCTCAGCCACAATGCCCTCGGAATGACCCCCGCCGCGGCCGTCGTCCTCGCCATGCTCGCGCTCTGGATGTTCAACCACTGGGGTTATCTTCCGGCCGACCAGCGCCCCGCCGTCGCCGACGCCCTCGCCGTTGCCTGGCTGGCGATGCTTTTCCTCCTCACCACCCTCGCCTCCATCCTCTGGGCCGCCACCGTCCCTCTCACTTTCTCCCACCAGGGCCGCCTCTTTTTCGGCTATGCCTTCCTCACCGACGTCTGCGGCCTGCTCCTGCTCGCCTTTGGCCTGGGCCAGCAATGGCTCCGTCTCGCCGACATCGGCGCCCTCTACCTGCTGCTCGCCGCCTGGAGCGCCTTCTGCACCGCCCTCACCGCCGCCCTGCGCCGGTGGGGGGGTGGCGTCAGCGCCGCCGTCGGTCTCACGATCGCCATGCTCCTGGCCAGCGCACCCATCAGTCTCGCCCCCCTGATCCGCGCAGCCGCCGCGTGGGGACCGCTCTGGCAACCGCGCGTCGTCGCCGTCGTCACCCACGCCTGCCCGCTCCTCGCGATGCTCGACGCCCTCCGCCCCACCGTTCGCTTCGACTTCGGCCAGCTCCCCCTCATGTACCGCTACTCCGGCCTCGGCCAAAGCATCCCCGCGGTCCTCGCCCCCTGGTGGGCCTCCACCCTCCTTTACGCCCTCGCCGCCCTGCCCCTCGCCGCCATCGCCCGCCACCGCCGCCCCAGCTCCCTGGCCTCGCGCACCCTCGGCACCGCCGACGAACCCGCTCCCGCCCGCCCCGCCTCCTGAAAAACAGCCGCCCCCAACCCCGGCAGCCACCGCCGCCGCCGCTGCCCGCCCCACCTGCCCGTCCCACCTGCACGCCTCCACCCATTAACGCCGCCACCGCGCCCCGCTACAATACCCGACTCGCTTTTCCCCCCGCGCTTCGCGTACGCACACAGGACACCCCATGACCACTCCCGACAATCCCCAGTACAACGACCGCGTCGCCCGCCTCAAGAAGTGGCAGGCCGCCGGCATCGATCCCTACGGCCAGCGCACCGACGGCCTCGTGCCCATCTCTGCCGCCCGCGCGCTTCACAAGGGCGCCGACATCACCCCGCACGATGGCGCCGACGCCGCCAAGGTCGCCGGCCGCATCGTCCTCCTGCGCGACATCGGCAAACTCATCTTCCTCACCATCCAGGACTGGACCGGCCGCATCCAGATCGGCCTCGCCAAGCAGTCGGTTCCCGACGCCGACACCCGCTGGCCCCAGGCCAAGCTCCTCGAGCTCGGCGACATCGCCACCTTCTCCGGAAAAGTCGGCCACACCAAGACCGGCGAAGTCACCCTCTGGGCCAACGACTTCGGCCTCCTCTCCAAGGCCCTCCTGCCGCCCCCCGACAAGTTCCACGGCCTCTCCGACACCGAGCTCCGCTACCGCCAGCGCTACGTCGACCTTTTCGCCAACCCCGATTCCCTCGACACCTTTCTCTTCCGCTCGAAGATCATCGACACCGTCCGCGACTTCCTCAAAGGCCGCGGCTATGTCGAAGTCGAAACCCCGCTGATGCAGTCCATCGCCGGCGGCGCCGCCGCACGCCCCTTCGTCACCCACCACAACGCCCTCAACATCGACCTCTTCCTCCGCATCTCGCCGGAGCTTTACCTCAAGCGCCTCCTCGTCGGCGGCATGGAACGCGTCTTCGACATCAACCGCAACTTCCGGAACGAAGGCATTGACACCACCCACAACCCCGAATTCACCATGCTCGAGTGCTACCAGGCCTACTCCGACCTCGCCGGCATGATGGAACTCACCGAATCCCTCGTCGTCCGCATCGTCAAAGAACGCCGCGCGCTCCTCGCCGGCCAACAAATGAATAATGAACAATCTGCAATGAATAATCCCGACGCGCTCCATCTGCCCTACGGCGACCGCGTCATCGACTACTCCCCCCCCTTCCACCGCGTCCCCTACGCCTCCCTCTTCAAGGAACACGTCGGCGTCGACATGTTCGACACCGATGGCGTCCGCCGCATCGCCGAAGCCCGCGGCGTCCACGAGCTCGCCCACAAGGACCACGACGTCATCGTCGGCGAACTCTTCGAGCAGCTCGCCGAGCCCGCCCTCCGCGCCCTCGACCGCCCCACCTTCGTCTACGACTACCCCGCCGCCCTCTGTCCCCTCACCAAGCGCAAAACCAGCGATCCCCGCATCGCCGAACGCTTCGAGCTCTACGTCGTCGGCATGGAACTCGCCAACGCCTACACCGAACTCAACGACCCCTTCGTCCAGGAAGCCACCTTCTCCAAGCAGCTCGAAGGCCAGAAGGAAGAAGATTCCATGGCCAAGATGGACGACGATTTCATCAACGCCCTCCGCTACGGCATGCCCCCGGCGGGGGGGCTGGGCATCGGCATCGACCGCCTCGTCATGCTCATGACCAACAAGCAGACCATCCGCGACGTCGTCCTCTTCCCCCTCCTCAAGCCCACCGTCAAATCCGCTGCTGATATCGAAGAGGAACGCCTCGAACGCGACGCCCTCCGCCTTGAACGCGATCTCGCCAAGGCCCGCGCCCTCGACAAAGTCCCCGTTCTCTTCGTCCTCGAAAAAGACGGCAGCCTCCGCATCTTCGATGTCTGAAATCCAACCGACCGGCAACTCCCCTCTGACCCCTTCCCCCTGACCCCTGACCCCTGGACCAAATGTACAAACTCTTTCTCACCCTCCGCTATCTCACCCGCAAGAAGATCGTCGTCTTCCCCATCCTCGTCGTCTGGCTCTGCCTCATGATGATGATCATCGTCACCTCCATCATGGGCGGCTTCGTCGATCGCGTCCGTGAAGCCAACCGCGATCTCCTCGGCGACATCGTCATCTCCAACAACGTCGGCGCCGGTTGGCCCTACTACCAGGAACTCCAGGACGGACTCACCAAGACCTTTCCCGGCCAGATCGCCGCCTCCACCCCCGTCGTCCGCGGCTACGGCCTCATGAACCTCCCCGCCTACAACCAGACCTTCTTCGCGCAGATCACCGGCATCGACCCCGCCACCCGCTCCAAGGTCTCCCGCTTCCACGACACCCTCTTCCGCCAGTACATCTCCCCCCACAACGTCGTCGAAGACCTCGCCCCCGCCCTCCCCGCCACCTCCGAACAGCTCCGCGACTACGCCAAAAAACGTTTCGACGCCGCCGACGCCGCCGCGCTCGCCGCCTACCAGCGCTACAGCAGCCTCCTCCCCCCGGATCTCCTTTCCTCCACCCCGGTCGTCGAACACAACAACCCCAACTTCCTCTGGCTTGCGTTCCTGCCGATCATCCTGCTCCT
>JBEHXY010000440.1:0-3568 GCA_048498455.1 Planctomycetota bacterium
CGTGCTGGCGATATTCGCCCCCAGCGCGTGCGAACCCGGAAGCTCATACGGGGCATATCCGACTTTGCCGCAGATGTGGGCGGCTTGGGGGAAGAGGGACGTGTCCGGTGTCTGGCGACAAATCGAAAACGCGACCAGCGCCACCGGATGCGCGTGAACGATGGCCTTGATGTCCGGGCGGGCGTTGTAGATCGCCTGGTGAAAAGGATGCTCCGACGAAGGCTTGTGCGGCCCTTCCGTGGAGTTGTCCGGCCGGATGCGCACGATGTCCTGCGAGCGAAGCGTCCCCTTGTCCACCCGCGCCGGCGTGATCCAGATATCGCCGTTCTCGTCTTTGATGGAAAGATTCCCGCCGGAGGTGGTGGTCATTTTGTAGGCGTAGATGCGGTCGAGGGTGTCGGTGAGTTCGAGGCGCGGGTGGAGGAGGTGACGCATGGGTACTCCAAGCAAATACGAAGGGAGCCGCAAATGGACACGGTTGAGGACTTGCCGAGGGAACCGCCGATGAACGCCCGTGAACGCCGATGTGGAGTGGCCATGAAGGGTTGCCACCGAGGCGAGGTGCGGTGTGTTGGTGGCATTAGAACATGGATTCGGGGCAGTGGGAATGGTGAACTTTTGGGCGGGTGGGGGCGCAGAACGGGCCATACATTGCGGGGTGCCGGTTTCGCATACGACGCCGGGGCGCGGCAGCGAGCGCGCGAAGCGGCGGTTTCACGGGGCGGCTTGCAGGTTGCGGATGGCGGATTCAAAGTCGGGATTGTTCGGCTCAAGGATGTGGGCGTGTTGATACGCCGCGAGGGCATCGGGGTAGCGGTGGAGGTTTTGATAGGCGATACCGAGGTTGAACCAGGAGCCGGGGGCGACGTGCCGGTATCGGGTGGCTTGCTCATAGAGGGCGACGGCGCGGGGGAAATCGTTTTGGCGGAGGGCTTGGTAGCCCGCATACGAGAAGGCAGCGCCGCCGTCGCCGAGGTTCACCCAGGGGCGGGCGATAGTGGCCGCGAGGATGATCAGGAGGAGGGTGGAGACCAGGGCGAGAAGGGCAACAGTGCGGCGGCGGGGGACCATCAGGAACTCGCCGAGAATCAGCCCCAGGAGCAGGCCCGCGGCATGTGCGACGTTGGCGATCTGGAGGACGTTGAGGACCGTCAGGAGGATGCAGAGAAAGAACCAGGCGATGAAGAGGCCTGCGGTGCGGGAGTCGACGAGGTCAGCGAACGCGGGGTCTCGGCGGCCCATGATCCACAGGATGCCGAAGAGACCGTAGACGACACCGGAGAGGCCGATTCCCCCCTCAAAAACGGCGAGTTCTGCGGCGCCGGAGCCGGCGGCGAGCAGGATGAGGATCGCGCCGTAGCGGGCGAGGCCCAGGTGCTTTTCAAGGAAGGTGCCGAAGACCCAGAACCAGTAGAGATTGAAGCCGAGGTGGAAGAGATTCCCATGAGGGAGCGTGGAGGCGAGGAGTCGCCAAGGTTGGGCGAGGAGGTAGACGGGATCTCCGAGGAACGGGGAAATGTCGTAGTGGGCGGCCAAGGCGAGGGTGACGGCGATGGCCAGGAGCGAGATCCCGGCGGTGAGAGGATAGTTGTAGGCGCGACCGATGGGCGGGGGTGGGCGCAATGCCGTCCTTTCAGGATGGAGCGTTTCGATACGCTTGGAGAGTAATTATGTGCGTTTGGCGAGGATGGTCTTTTCGTAGGACTTCACCTCGTTTATCCACGCGCCGCCGACCGGGGTGTTCTGCTTTTCGCAGTAGTAGTCCCACACCAGCCCGAACGGCAGCGACTTGAACTCCTCCTGCAGCGCCAGCCGCGCCGTGTGGTCGCCGGAGTTCTCGGCATCCTTGAGCTGCTGCGTCGGCTCCAGCAACGCCAGCAGCAGCGCCTTGATCATCGACCGCGTCCCGATGGTCCACGCGGCGATGCGGTTGATGGATGCATCGAAGAAATCCAGCCCGATATGCACGCGCTTCGTGAAACCGTTGACGACAATTTCCCGCGCGATGTTGCGAAGGTCATCATCAAGAATCACCACATGGTCGGAGTCCCACCGCACCCCCCGCGAGACGTGCAGCAGAATCTCGGGCAGATGCACCAGCACCGACGAAATTTTGTCGGTGATCGTTTCGGTCGGGTGGTAATGGCCGGCATCCAGGCACAAGAGCTTGTTGTGCTTCGCCGCATAGCCCAGATAGAACTCGTGCGAGCCCACCGTGTAGCTCTCGAAGCCGATGCCGAAGAGCTTGCCTTCCACCGCGTCGAGGTGAAATTTCGGGTTGAGGTTTTCGGCGAAGAGCTCGTTGAGCGACTTTTCCAGGATCAGCCGGGGCGTGAGGCGATCGACCGGCGTGTCCTTGTAGCCGTCCGGAATCCACACGTTCATCACCGATGGCGTGCCCAGGGCCTTGCCGAAGGCCTCGGAAATCTTCCGGCATGCCTGGCCATGGCGAACCCAGAATTTCCGCGTCGACTCATTGCGCGACGAGAGCGTGAAACCATCCGATGCCAGCGGATGCGAGAAATAAGAGGGGTTGAAGTCCATGCCGATCTTTTTGGATTTCGCCCAGTCGATCCAGCGCGAGAAGTGCTCCGGCGTCAGCGCATCGCGCTCCACCTTCCCGCCGGCGGGTTCGGCATAAATCGCATGGAGGTTCAAGCGGTGCGACCCCGGGATCAGCGACAGCGCCTTGTCCAAATCGGCCCGCAGCTCATCGCCGCTGCGCGCCTTGCCGGGGTAATTCCCCGTCGCCTGGATCCCGCCGGAAAGGGCCCCGGCCGATTCGAAACCGGCGACATCGTCGCCCTGCCAGCAGTGCAGCGAAATGGGAATCTCCGCGAGCGCGGCGATCGCCTTGTCGGTATCCACGCCAAGTTTGGCGTACGCTTCTTTGGCATGCTGGTAGGGGGCGGACATGTCCTCACTCCTTTGCTGAAGCTCGGCGGCGCGGGGGCTGCCGACGCGGGGCTGACGGATCGATTGCGCGGAACATGATGGAGCCACCGCAGCGGATAGGCAAGCGGCCCGCCTGCAGCCGCGATCAGGGTTCGCTGCTTCGCTGCTGCGATGCCAACATTCGCACGCACCGCGGTTTGACAATGGAGCCGGGAATCGTATCATTGCGGACCCACGTGACTTGGCGAAAGCCCCCACGCCTGCGAGAAAAAAGAACTCGCGGGGAGTTGACGCCGGGGAGACAATCGAATAAAGTATTGGACTCTGGGCCGCCGATACTGGTGGTCACGGGTTGAAGAACTGGAGAACGCCGGTTGTCGAAAAAACGAATCAAGGCGGTTGTCCGCTGAATCCTGCCTGAATGCCTGTAAAGGCTCGCTGGCGGGGGCTGGCGAGATGATCCCTGAAAAATCTAAAGGTTGTTCGCACCTGTCGACTGATCGTTGCAGGTCACTCGATGTGTGCCATCGACCTTGATTTTGCCGCTGAAAACGGCGAAAAAAAGCCCCCGGTGGGAGCTCATTGACAAGTAAAGAGTGCGTGAATTGTGGTAGCGTTGAGGGATCTCTCAGGATTTCTCAAGGCAACAAAATTCCATTAAATCACCGCGAGT
>JBEHXY010000441.1:0-3564 GCA_048498455.1 Planctomycetota bacterium
ACGGTGATGACGACGCCGTCGCCGGTGAGGGTTTCGCCTTTGGCGGGGATGATGCCGAGGGTGGCGATGACGTAGCCGCCGATGGTCTGGTAGTCGCCATCCTCGGGCAGGGAGAGTTCGAGCTCGCGGTTGAGTTCGGAGACGGCCATGCGGGCGTCGACTTCGACGGTGCGTTCATCGACGCGGCGGAGTTCGTCGGCCTCGGGGCGTTCGTATTCATCGGCGATGTCGCCGACGATTTCCTCGACGATGTCCTCGGTGGTGACCAAGCCGCTGGTGCCGCCATATTCGTCGAGGACGACGGCCATGTGGACCTGCTGGAGGCGGAATTCGCGGAGCAGGTCGCGCAGGGGCTTGGTGCGGGGGACGAAGTAGGGCGGCCGCATGATTTTCCGCAGTTCCATGCGCTCATCATCATCCGCGGATCCGCCGGCAATGTTGAGAAACTGCAGCAGGTCCTTGGCGTAGAGAATGCCGACGACGTTGTCGAGGGTTCCCTCGAACACGGGGACGCGCGAGAGGCCTTCCTTCAGGATTTTGTCGCGGACTTCCAGGATGGGCGCGTGGACCTCCACCGCGACCACATCGGTGCGCGGGGTCATGATCTGCCCGACCTGCAGGTCGCGGAAGCTGATGACCCCCTCGATCATTTTCTGCTGGTCCTCATCGACGGTGCCCTCGGCGGTACCTTCGGCGACGACCGAGAGAATTTCCGCCTCCGCCTGTTCGACGCGTTCGTCGGGATCATCGCCGATGGTCACCCCGGCGAGACGCCGCACGATCTCATCGAAAATCTTGAGGACGCGGACCAGCGGCCAGAGCGCCGCATGGGCGACCCGCAGCACCGGCCAGAGGATCACGACGAGCTGCTCGCCGGCGTACTTGCCCCAGGCCTGGGGCACGGCGACGGAAAAGATCAGGAGCGCCGGCATGGTGATCGCCAGGGTCCAGCCGAAGACGCGCAGGGGGTGCATGTCGAGGCGGTACTGCTCCCAGAAGTACCAGGCGACGGCGACGATGACGGTGACGTTGGCGCCCAGGCGGAGCGTGGAGGCGGTCAGGGCCACATCGTACTGGTGCTGGAAGATGGCGTTGATGAGCTCGGGGCGGCGGTTGCCCAGGGAGGCTTCGAGCATGACGCGCGACATGGAGCGTAGGGCGTAGGAGACGGTCGAGAGCACCAGCGACGCCGCGAGGTTGATGAAGAAAATCCACCAGAGGACCTGCAGGCTCACCGCGCGTCTCCCTTCCGGGCGTAGAGGGCGCCGACGCCCAGGGCCCGCAGCAGCTCATCCTCGCGTTTGTGCATGCGGCGGAACCTGGCGGGGGTGACATCGTCATAGCCCTGCACGTGCAGCAGGCTGTGGAGGGCATAGAGCAGCAGCTCTTCGCGCGGGCCGTGGCCCATCTCCTTCGCTCGCCGGCGGGCCTCATCGGCGCAGAGCACGGTGTCGAGCTCGACGGGCGTACCTTCGCGCGTGCGGCCAGGCTGGTCGCGCATGTCGAAGGTGAGGACATCGGTGGTGGAGGGAAGGTTCATCGTGCGCTGGTGGAGGGCGGCCATGGCTTTGTCGCCGACGATCGTGATGGTCCATTCGCACTGGGTCACGCCGAGCAATCCCAGCACCTGGCGCAGGCGCGTCCCCATCCAGCGAACGCCCAGCGTTGCCCCGCCGCGGGTCTGATCGGTGATCGCCACGCGCACGCTCATGCCGGCCGCGCCGCTCCGAGGGCTGCCGCGGGCTGGGCGGTGGGGTAGGCGACGCGCCCGTGGTGCACCGCCGCGAGGGTGCGGGTGAGGGTTTCCTCGATGACCGACAGATCGCGCAGGGTGAGGTCGCACTCGTTGAACTGGCCATCCATCAGGCGTTTCATGATCATGGAGTGGACGGTCGATTCGATGCGGCCGGCGGTGGGTTCATCGATGGCGCGGACGGCCGATTCGCAGCCGTCGCAGATCATCACGATGGCCGCCTCGCGGGTCTGCGGCTTGGGTCCGGGGTAGCGGAACTCGGTGTCGGAGACGACGACGCCCTCCTCGCCCTGCTCTGCTTTTTTGCGGGCCGCGTGGAAGAAATACTCCACCAGGGTGGTGCCGTGGTGCTGTTCAATGAACTGGTGGACGATCCAGGGCAGGACGTACTCGCGGGCCAGCTCGACGCCATCTTTCACGTGGCCCACGATGATCAGCAAGCTCATGGCCGGCGAAAGTTTGTCGTGACGGTTGGGTCCGCCGCTGCGCTGATTCTCGATGAAATAGAGGGGTTTGCTGAGTTTACCGACGTCGTGGTAGTAGGCGCCAACGCGGCAGAGCAGGCCGTTGGCCCCGATGGCGTTGCCGGCCGCTTCGGCCATGATGCCGACGGTGAGGGAGTGGTTGAAGGTGCCGGGCGCTTCCTGGCTGAGGCGGCGCAGCAGCGGCTTGTTGGCATCGCAGAGTTCCAGCAGGGTCATGGCGGTGGTGATGCGGAACAGCCGTTCCACGGGCGGCAGCGCGGCGAGCGCGACGATCGCCACGCCCAGCCCGCCGGCGGCGGCCCAAAGGGAATGCTGCACGAGGACCTTGACGTCGGGATGTCCGGCCCAGGGGGTGGCCATCCAGCGGGACATGCCGACCGCGAGCACGGCGAGGAAGAGCGACGCGGAGGCGAGCGCGCCCATTTCAATGAGCTTGCCGCGGGTGCGGATTTCGGTGAGGCCGAAGCTGAAGACGGCGACGCCGGTGAGGATCGCCATGTAAAAGTCGTATCCCTGCCGCAGGGTGAGGGTGACGAGCAGTCCGTGGAGCGCGCCCATGCCCAGGGCGAAGCGCTGGTTGTAGGCGATGACGAGAATGATGGCGGTGAGGAGCGTCGGGGCGACGCCCAGCGCGAAGAGCGACTGCGGGAAATAGCCCACGCCGGCGCGGGCGACCGTCAGCATGCACAGCAGCAGGCCGCAGACCGCCCAGCCGCGGCGCACGGTGCGGGCCGCGGCATTCATGCGTACGACATACAACCCCCCCGCCGCCGTGAGGATCGCCACCGTCGCCAGCAAGCCGAGGCGCCCGAGCCAGTACAGCAGGGGGTTTTCGGCGGCCTGCAGGCGCCGGGCTTCGGATTGCGAATGGGCCAGCAGCTGCAACTGTTCCGGCGTGATCGGCCGCCCGGCGGGCGCCAGCACCTGGCCGGCCTCAAAGGTGCGTGCTCCCGCCACCCGCTGCGAGGCCTCGTGGTCCGCCAGCTTGGAGGTCAATGGCTCATCGAAGCGGAACGTCGGTTCCTTCAACGCCACCAGGTAATTGGTCACGAGGTCGGCCAGCACCTGCGGCAGTTCCCCGCCCACCACCTCGCGCAGGGCCTTGCGCTGCCCTTCATCCACCTGGCCGATCACCATCACCTTGCGGGCATCGACTTCCAGTTGCACCTCGCCCTTGACATCGGCGAGGGCCACCCGGCTGGAGCGTTGCCGCCACATGGCGTTGTAATCGGCGGGCGTGACAAAAGGCATTTTGGAAACCACTTCGTACAGGAGCGTCTGCACGGTGTGGGCATAGCTGGCCTGGTCGCGCTCCTTGAGTTGCCG